>DZBC01000066.1 GCA_022729835.1 Sulfuricurvum sp.
GCCGCAACGGCGCTGGAACACTACCCTGAGAAAAAAATCACACTGATGAAAAAAGAGCGCATAGCGCTGGTACCCTGTGGGATTCCCTATATTTTCGGCACTACATTGGGGTGCAGTGACAAAAATGCAATGAGTTGCGGTGGAGCGGTGGCCGAGGCAATCGAGATCATCGTTGATGAGGTCGTTTCTGTTGATATTGCCGCCAAAACTGCCCATGCGCGGGAGCATGATGTGGTGTTTGATAAACTGGTGTTCGCGACGGGTTCGATCCCTTTTGTGCATGAGCAATTTCGTCCAGCGTTGGGGCTACAAAACGTCTTTACCATAAACAAGGACAAAACCGCCATCGACAGTGTGGTGTCGGCGCTTGAAGGAAGAAAACGCGTGATCGTGGTGGGGACGGGCTTTATAGGCGTGGAGATCGCCGAGCAGCTATGCAGCGCGGGCAAAGAGGTGACGCTCATCGGCGGACGCCATCTGCTCGCGGGTAGTTTTGATGCGGACATGGCGCAGGTGGCTGAGGGGATCATATGCGATCTAGGCGTGCATCTTGCGATGGGGCAGCATGCTGCAGAGGTGCTCCAAGAAGAGGGTTTGGCGAGGGGCGTGCGGCTCGATGATGGTAGTGTGATCGAAGGCGACGCCATTATTTTGGCAACCGGCTATCAGCCCAATACGGCGCTTGCGGCGCAATCTGGGCTGAAGCTGGCGCGCTATGGGGGTATCTGGGTGGATGAGTATATGCGCACCCGCAACAAGGATATCTTCGCCGTGGGCGACTGCGCGGGACGGCGCGACTTCATCACCCGCGACCCCTCCAAGGTGATGCTCGCTTCCACCTCCGCATCAGAGGCGCGGGTGGCGGCGATGTCGCTGTATGGGCTGAAACACCTCAAAGGCTTCAACGGCACCATTGCGATCTTCTCTACGATGATCGGCAACCGCGCCTTTGGCTGCGCGGGCGTGACCGAAGCGCAAGCGAAGGCGCAGGGGATCGACTTTGTATCGGGCTATTTCGAGGGAATGAACCGCCACCCCATCACCATCCCCGGAGCCTCCAAGCAGTCGGTCAAGCTGATTGCGTTACGCAGTAGCGGTCAGATCATCGGCGGTCAGGTGATTGGGGATCGTGAGGCGGGCGAGATCATCAACATCATCGGCCTAGCCATCGAAGCCGAACTCACCGCGCACCATCTGGTCTCGCTACAAGTAGCCACCCAGCCTCTGCTCACCGCCGCGCCCACCGCTTACCCCATCGTCAAAGCGGCGCAGAAGATCGTGCTGCAACACTAAAACCGGTCCGTGCGCCCCCGACGCACCGACTATTTTAATTCGGGGACAGTATATTTATTCAATTCACTGGCGACATGATTATTGTGGAATAAATATATAAACTGTCACCATATTTCTCGTCACCATATTTCTATATTTAAACTCCCCCGTCGCAGGAGCGAGGGATTGTTTGTTTAACGCCATAAATAAGGTGATACATCCATTGTTTCATTTTTCAATGACATGATATTTGCTGCAGCTATAGATATTTGTAGGGGTAAAATATCGCCGCTTTCATATAGAATCATCCCACTGACAATGTTGCCCTGAGTATCAAAAGTGACACTGCCGGGGCCACCGTGGAATCCAACTTTCAATGAGTCGTTTGTACTGAAAATGACATTTCCTTCAATCGGAGAGATGCCGCTGTTGTCAAGATATGCTCCACCTATATTGGCTATTTTTAAAGCCAAATCATCACAGATAAGCATGATATTTGCCATGAAAAAGCCTTGATCACTTATATTATAATGTTTGACGAGTGTTGATCCATTTTGAACAACGGTTTTAATCCGGTTGCTGTCTTGCAACGTCACCGTATGGTTGAAATCTTCCTCAAATGTTACCGTTCGATTGGCGTCAATAGCGGTAAATTGGACGATTCCATCTTTTAATACTTCTGTCACATTCGCATCTGAAACAGTAGTGCTACACCGATTGTAGGTTAGGGTTGCCGGAAAGAGCTCTTCTGAAAAATTGTAAGTAACAGTTCCTCCGTTATTGCAGACCTCTTCATACGTCATGTTGTGTTCGGTATATATGGCTGACAACTCCTCTATTTTTTGGAGGAAATGGTATTGTATGCTTGAAAGCAATGTAGAACGTGATAATATTTCACTGTTATCAACATTCAAACCCTTTTGACTACTCTCTCCGCATCCCGCGAGCACTACCAGTGTACTCAATATTGAGACAGTGACATAGAACAGTCTATTTTGTACATTTTTCAATATTTTCTCCTATCCATAATTCATGTTATAAGTGCAACACCCCATTAGGCTGCTAAACCCTCAAAGATTGTACCGAAAAGACTTCATAAGGAGTTTTGAATTCAGGCAGTGTATTATATACTAAAAAAAATTTAAAGTAACATTATATGCATTTTTAATGATGCTTTCTCAATATTATGGCCTAAAAGCAGTATTAAAAAGACATGACAAGCTTCTGAATCATTAAGGATTACGCAACATCATCTAGGTAACACCGTACTTTCACAACGGTATCGTATGAAGCTTAACAGAAGCATCAAGATAACCGACAAAGAGGCAAGCACACATAAAAAACAAATGAACTAAATATAACGCACTAGAGCGCCTCTACCCGCACATTGACTTCCATTTTTGCGCCCGGAATGCCGATAAAGCTGCCAGAAATAGGGCTCACGGAGGTGGCCAGACGTGACACGGCCACTGGGATATGGTCACGCCCCGCGATGGCACCGAGGGTGGGATCAAAACCCTTCCATCCGGCTCCAGGCAGGTACACTTCGGCCCATGCGTGCGTCGAGCCGATGAACTGCGCCATGAGCGGTGCGTGCAGATAGCCGCTCACAAACCGTGCCGCCAGTCCCAAAAGGCGCGCCGCTTCGATAAAGAGTAGTGCAAAATCCCGACACGAGCCGGTGCCAAGAGAGAGAGTTTGTGCGGGGTTCTGTACGCCGCTCTCTTCGCGCAGGCTGTAGCGTAGTGTGTCATGGATAAATCGTCCCAGACGCTCCAGCAGGCTGTAGGTTTGGATCGCTTCACCCGCACTATAAAAACGTGCGATCCAAGCCCTTAGCTCTATTTGTTCTTGCGGTACTTCGCGGTAGGGCGCCAAAACGACGGCATCCTCAGGCGTGTAGCTAAAGGGGTACCACAGCGCGTAGTCATCGGTCTCAAAATCAAGAGGCGAGAGGTTGTATTGGGAGATAATGAGGCGGCTGCGGATCAGTAGCTGCGTCGCACTTTGAGTAAAGGTGGCGAGTGCGACGGAGTTGCCTTCAATGTCGCGGTGCCAGCGCCAGGTACATTGCGGGGTGATGTAGAGCGAAAAAGATTCAATGCGGGTCTCATGGTCTTCGCGTGGGCGTAGTAGCAAGGTATGGGGTTCTAGGGTGACGGTGCCGCTATAAAAATAGGCGGTGTCGTGGGTGATGAGGTAGCGCTGCTCTAGCATAGGCAAGCCACCCCGCCGATGCGCCCCGTGACCCCTTGTGCGCGGTAAGAGAAGAGTGTGTCGCTGTGGCAGGCGCTGCAGTGCATGATCTCTTCGATCGTCCCAACACCGCATGAGCGTAGTTGCGCGGTGATAATGGCGCTTACATGTAGGTACTGCTTGCCCTCACGCTCCTGTGTCATCGCTCCATAGCCCAGAGCTTTGGCCTTTTGGACGTGCTCTAGCCCTACTTCATAACAGCACCCCCCGATGCTTGGCCCCAGCGCGGCGATTAGTTCTGAAGGCTTACATGTAAAATGCTCCCGCATCGTCTCTACAGTACGCGCTACGATATTTTTAAAAGCCCCTTCGCGCCCCGCATGTACCACGGCGGCAACATGGCGCGTGGGATCATAGAGAATGATCGGTACGCAATCCGCGCTCATGATCATCAGCGCTACACCAATGCGGTCGGTGATGAGCGCGTCGCACTGCGCTGGGTGATCAAAATCATCCGCGTCGCTCACCACATGCACCGCGTCGGAGTGAATCTGGCGCATATAGACCAGCCGCTCATAACCCAGCGCTTTGGCGAGTAGATGGTGATTTTGGGTTACATGTAAAGGATCATCCCCGACATGATAGGCAAGGTTGAGGCTATCATAGGGCGCAAGGCTCACGCCGCCATCACGGGTGGTGAAGGCGTGCTTAAGGCGGTCAAGCCCCGAGAGGGCGTTACATGTAAGGAGGGTCATGGTGCCTCGCAGAGATTGACGATTTCAAGCTCTTTGATCCGCTCAAAATGTTTGGTGTTGTTGGTCGCAAGCGGCTCTTGATTGGCGATGGCGATGGCGGCGATCATCAGATCCATATCGGCGATCATGGTTCCCTTTTTGTTTAGCGCTGCTTTGGTTTTGGCAAACACTTCACCTGCTTTTTGATCCAGCTCCAGCACTTCAAACTGCTCTAAAAAGGGGATGATTTTTGCGAGATTCTCCTCAATGCGCGTAGAGTGATTGGCTCCGTAGAGCAGCTCTATAGCATTGATGCGCGTGATGTAGAGATGGTGCGGCGGAATTTTAAGCACATTGGCGACAACGGTTTTCTCACCTTTGAGAAAGTAGATCAAGATATCACTATCGAGGATCACAGCGTACCCAGAGAAAAATCTTTGGTGTTTTTATCTCTTGCTATAGCCTCCGCCATGCCCTGAGCCCCTCTGTCGTCCAAAATGCCTGCAAATTGTATGAGTTGATGCTGTTTGTGGCTTTTGTGCTGTGAAAAGAGGCGTATCGATTGCTCGATTATGTCTGTCTTTGTGGTGTGCAGATCACTACTGAGCCGCTCTAGCGTCAGCAGTACCTGCTTGTCTAGGCGTAGGTTGATGGCTTGTTTCACGCTTCACCTCCTCTTTTTGTCTTTACGTATCATACACTGATAGGAAATTATTGTAAAGATAAATTGCGCTACAAAGGGCTTTGGTTGGCTAGAACAGAGGCACAATCACCGTTTTTGGTTTGATACCGCATGAAGCTGGGTTGGCTTTGCAGGCATTAATCGCGTCTGTAACGCGCTGCTCTATATTGTTTGTGACGCTTTGCAGATGCGCTGGATCGGAGATGTAGGTTTGCAACTGAAGCTCAAGTGGCTTCTCCTCAAAGGGTAGATCGGCGATAAAGAGATCGATGGTTTTGGTGCTGCTCTCGCTGCTGCTGTCGGTGATGCGCACCCGTGGTTGATAGCTTCCCGATATGGCATAGGTGTAGCTGTTGGTCGTTACCGGATGCTATGCTTTTTCCAATAAAAAGTGACTTAAAAGTGCGCGTAGCTTACATGTAAGGGTGAAATAGTGTACATGTACAGCATTGGGGCAAAGGCTTATAGAGCTATTGTAAAAATAGTATTGACTCTTTGTATCTAAATGGATACAATAGCCGCATGTATCACATTCAACAAACGCAATATTTTTCTGAGTGGCTTACCAAACTTAAAGATACGCGTGTACGCATCGCTATTGTGCGGCGCATCGATCGTGCGCAAAGCGGAAATCTCGGAGACGTCAAAAGCGTCGGCAAAGGAGATTGAATCATGGAAACAACCCTATCACCATTTGATATCACTCAACACCTTGAGAGTGAAGAGATGATTGCCGAATATCTGACACAGGTATTAGAAGAGGGTGATACCGATGAGCTTATTCGTGCCATCGGTCATATTGCCAAAGCGCGCGGCATGAGCGAAATCGCCAAGGAGAGTGGATTGGGGCGTGAGAGCCTCTATAAAACCTTTGCCCCCGGCTCAAAACCGCGCTTTGATACGATTGCCAAAGTGGTACATGCTTTGGGATTACACTTTCAGATCACACCGCTTAGAGCGTCACAACCGCAGCGCCTCTAAGAGCGTCCGGTCGATAGGATGTGATTAAAGACTTTATAATTATGTTTAGTGTATTATGTATTAAACATAAACATATTGGAGTACTCTATGAAAAACCCTTTTTACTATGGTGGGGCAGTGAGTAGCGTTCATTTTTGTAACAGAATTGATGAGATAAAAGAGCTAAAAGCTGATATAAACTCAGGACTCAACACCCTTATCTACGCTCCAAGAAGATTCGGAAAAACATCTTTTGTACTCAAGACTATGGATGAGTTAAACGATCAAAAAGTAAAATATGTATTTTTGGATCTGATGTATCTCTCAACTCTTGATGAGTTTATCAATAAATATTTCAATGTTTTAGCAAAAAGTTTAGAAGAACCAACCGATAAGATTGTCAATTTTTTCAAAAGTGTATTGGGTATTCGACCCAATATCAATGTAAATTTTGATGCCAATGGAGTTCCAAGCTTTTCACTGGCTTTGAACAATGAAGATAAGACAAAAAGTCTTGAAGAGGTACTGAACATCCCACTGGCCTTTGCAAAAGAGGGGCAAAAAATAGTGGTAATCTTTGATGAATTTCAAGAGATAGCGAATTTTGACCTTGAAGCAAAAATGAGAAGTGTCATCCAGCACCATAGCGATAAAGTTTCATACATTTTTATGGGGAGTAAAAAATCGCTACTACATGCCATGTTTTTAGATAAAAACAGACCATTTTACAAATCGGTGAAGCACTTTAAAATCAAAGAGATACGCAAAGAGTCATGGAGTGAATTTATCTCTTCAAAGTTCAAAGCTACTAAGAAAGAGATAGACTCGCACTACATCGATAAGATTTTTGAGCTAACAAAAGGTTTTCCATACTATACACAGCAATTTGCTTATGAGCTATGGAATCAGAGTGAGGATAAAGTAGATGATGTAATTTTTGCAAAAACGCTCAAAATCATTATTGAGCGGGAGGAAGACCTTTTTTCAGTAGAGTGGGATAATCTCACACCAAACCAAAAAAAAGCTTTAAAAATCGCCCTTGAAAAAGATGGAAAATCTCTTTATGATGAGCAATACTTAGCAAAATACCAAATCAAATCAGCTTCATTTCAAACCGCCCTCAATGGACTTGTGCAAAAAAATATTACCGATAGAAATAGTGAAGGGTACTATTTTGCTGATCCGTTGTTTGAGTTTTGGTGTAACAGATGAAAAGCTACACACACAACTACGAATAGTTTTGCTTCGGTTACATGTAAGCAGCGCTACGACCGCAGCGCCTCTAAGAGCGCCTCATGTACCAAGCCGTTGGAGCTGAGCATGATGTGGTTCCCTAGAGCATACGCTTCGCCGCGCTCATTGCTCACCATGCCCCCCGCTTCTTGCAAGATCAAGATCCCCGCCGCGACGTCCCAGGGTTTGAGGTTGCACTCGTAGTAGGCCTCAAATTTGCCCTGCGCCACGTAGCACAGATCAAGCGACGCGGCGCCCAGACGGCGGATATCGCGGGTGATGGGCAGCAGGGTCTGCATCGTGCGCAGTACCCAAGAGAGATCCTCGCCGCGCTCGACTTTGGTGTAGGGAAAGCCGGTGGCGATGAGCGATTGCTGGAAGTCGCTTTGAGGCGATACATGTAAAGGCATGTCGTTTAAAAACGCCCCTTTGCCTTTCTCGGCGCGGAAAATTTCGCCTAAAATCGGGTTGGCTACCACGCCCGCGATCGGTTTGCCATCCTCCCAAACCCCCACGGAAATCGCGCAGTGGGGCAGGGCGTGCACAAAGTTGGTGGTGCCGTCAATCGGGTCGATGTAGATGGCGCGCGCAGGGCGTTCATGCGCACTGGAGCCCTCTTCGCCGATGATGGTGTGGTGGGGGAAGGCCTTTGAGAGCGTCTCTTTGAGCATCGCTTCAATGGACAGATCGTACTCGGTGAGCAGATCGACCGTGCCTTTGTACTGCACCGCTTTGGCGGTGTAGAAGCCTTCTTGGAACAGTTTGAGCGCGGGGGCCATGAGGGAGAGAAGTTGTGTTGTCATGATGCTATTGTAGCGTCTTGGGGCTATAATGCATGCACCAAAAAGAGGAGTGCGCGATGGTGAAATGTTTTTTGAAAATCAGTAACCGATTGCAGATCATCGAGAGCCTTGAGCCACTGGAGTCGGGGCGCTTTCATCATGAAGACGTCGTTTGGATCGACATGCTCAGCCCCACCACGCAAGAGGTGCGTGTCGTCGAGTCGCTCTTTGAGTTGAAGTTTCCCACCAAGGCCGAGAGCGAAGAGATCGAGATCAGTTCGCGCTACTGGGAGGAGGGGAGCCGCATCGAGATCAACAGCTATTTTCTCATCACCAACGACGAAAACCCTTACAACGAAACGGTCTCGTTTATCCTCCAAGGCGATGTGCTCATTTCGGTGCGCTACAAAGAGCTGCGCAGCTTCGATGAGTTTAGCAAGAAGTTTCTCAGCTCCCCGCGCGCTTTTAAAAACGGCTTTGAGATCTTTTGTCAGATCATCGACATCCGCATCGATACCGATGCCGACACCATCGAAAATCTCTCCAAAGAGGTGACCAAACTGCGCCGCCACGTCTTTACCGACTATGCCAACGACGATGAAGAGATACTGGAGAAGATCTCGCACTTTGAGGATCTCAACATGATGATCCGCGAGAACCTCACCGACAAGCAGCGCATCCTCACCTCACTGCTTAAATCCAACCTCTACGACATCTCGCGCACCGAGATTCCCATCATGCTCAAAGACCTCAAATCGCTCGTCGAGCACACCGACTTCAACTTCGAGCGACTGGACTACCTGCAAAGCATCTTTATCGGTATGCTTAGCGTCGAGCAGAACAAAACCATCAAAATTTTTACCATCGTCAACGTCATCTTCCTGCCACCGACCCTGATTGCGAGCATCTACGGGATGAACTTCGAGTTTATGCCCGAGTTGCACTGGAAGTACGGTTACGCATTGGCTGGAGTGTTGATGGTGCTCTCCTCGATCACGCCGCTTTGGATTTTCAAGAAAAAAGGGTGGATGTAGTCAGATCAGTTCGGGTTTGCCGATGAAATAGCCCTGCGCGTAGTCGATGCCTATGCGGGCGACTTCATCAAAGGTGGCCCCATCGGCGACAAACTCAGCGATGGTTTTGGCCCCGATCTTTTTGGCGAACTCCACGATGGTCTCGACAATGATGGCGTGTTTGGGATTGGTGGTGATATTTTTGATCAGAGAGCCGTCGATCTTGATGAAATCGACGTTGAGCTTGAGGATGTTCTCAAAATTGGAGTAGCCGGTGCCGAAATCATCGATGGCGATTTTGGCACCTAAGGATTTGACCTGCGCAATAAAGAGCGCTACTTCAGCGTAGTTTTCGATCCCCTCTGATTCGAGAATCTCGAAGATGACGCGTGAAGCAGTGCCGGTTATGACGATGTTTTTGATGATCTCCTGAACGGTGATCGGGTCAAGCAAGTCGGTGGCGGAGAGGTTGATTGAAAACGAGTGCTCTTGGTGACGAAAGGTCGCGCAGGCGTGTTTGACCACTTCTTTGGTGATCTGCTGATAAAGCTTGGTCTTTTTGGCGATAAAGAGAAAGTCGCCTGGTAAGATCAGATCTCCTTGCTCATCGATCATGCGCACCAGCGCTTCATACTTCTGCACGCTTTTGGTAGTGAAATCGTAGATCGGTTGATAGTAGCAAATAATCCGTTCATCCATGAGCCACTTGCAAATTCCCAAATAAACCTCTTAATTTAAGGCTGTTGAAAGTTTA
>DZBC01000067.1 GCA_022729835.1 Sulfuricurvum sp.
CCATCTGTTTGCGGTTGGCAAAGTCTAGATTGATCACATCTCCGCTTGAAGTACGCATCTCGATATTGAGTTCTCTGGAGCGGTAGGCGCTAAGATCATAAGAGGTGTTCACGATAGATTCCTTTACGAAGGGTTACATGTAAGCTAGATCGGTCTTTGGGAGAAAAGCTAAAACAGGTTAAACTTAATCGATGTTTAAGTAAGATTTGCCTACAATTGCGTCTCTATTTTTACTATAAGGGTTACGGGAATGAAAAGAACATACCAGCCGCACAGCACTCCACGTAAACGTACGCACGGTTTTCGAACCCGTATGGCTACGAAAAACGGACGCAGAATTATCAACGCTCGCCGCGCTAAGGGCAGAAAACGATTGACGGTTGCCTAAGCAGCTTTGTGACGCTCAAAGAACATAAAGAGTTTGAGCTTGTCTACCGACGCGGCAAAAACGCTCATGCGCGTAGCTGCGTCCTCTTCTATCTCGCCAAAGAAGGCGAAAAAAAAGTAGGATTCGTTGCCAGCAAAAAAGTAGGTAACGCAGTGATCCGAAACCGCTCCAAACGTCGCATGCGTGCCCTTTTTAGAGCACTAGAACCGACTTTGGGTGAGGGCCACTATGTGATGGTGGCCAAACCTCTTTTGCATGAAATCCCCTTCGAGACCCTTCAAAAAGATTTTGCTTATATCCTTAAAAAAATCAATGTTACGCCTGTTTCTGCTTAAGCTGATTCGCTTGTATCAACACACCTTTTCCCGTATTGCCGGAAATCACTGTCGTTATTACCCCTCTTGTTCGGCTTATGCGATGATCCAGTTTGAAAAGTCTCCGCTACTCATTGCGTTTTTTCGTTCATTATGGCGCATTCTACGCTGCAATCAGCTATTTGAGGGGGGATTTGACCATCCCAACATCGTTTTGGGGCTCCGTTTACAAGAAAGTTTGAGCATTGACAAGGTAAAATTCTGGCTTATTCCTGAGGCGGGTGACCGCTATATCGTGATCAAAAATTTTTTATTCAAAGGCTGATTAGTGTTAGACAAATTGACACCCAACCAACGTCTGCTGCTTGCTATTGCGCTCTCTTTTCTCTTTTTTGTCGCTTATACCGCCATTGTTCCACCCCAGCAGCCCACTGCGGATCAGAATCAGACCGCCGCTACGTCGGTTACCACCAAGCCTGTTGTGGCTGTCGATCCGATGAGTGGTCATGCGGTTGCTTCGGACGAGCGCATTGCCAAGAGCGAAAGCAGCATATTAGTCGGCATCGAGGCGGAGCGCTTTAGTATGCATATCGATACGCTTGGACGGATCAGCTCTGCCATCCTCAAAGATGAGAAGTTTCATGATCAAGACGGCAAATTTGCGGAGCTTATACCGCAATTTGGCTCCAAGCCGCTCTATATCCGTTTTGCCGACGAAGCACTCAACGAGCAAGCTGCCAAAACGCCCTATATCGCTTCAGCACCCACGCTTGATCTGGTGGCGCATGAGCAGGTAGCGCTGACGCTGACGCAACAGCTCAGCGACGTTACGGTCAAAAAACATTTAACCTTCTACCGCGATGGCCATTATGATGTTCATATCGAGCTGAGCGCTGAGAAGCGCTACTTTGTCTATCTGGGCCAGCGTCCGCAGATCACTGATCAGATGATGACCGTCAAAGGTGCAATGATCTATGCGGGTGAGGGTTTGACGACCATCTTCGAAGACGGCAATGTTGAGGGTCGTAGCACCTTTACGGATGTACATTTGGCTTCGGCGTTTGATCAGTATTTTGCATCAATCTTTTTTGGACTCAAGCCTGAAACCACAGTATTGGTGGATCGTGACCGTGACGACAATCCCATCATTTATATTGATGCAGAGCGCTCGATGCAGTTCAAAGCCTATATTGGCCCTAAAGATTACAAAGTTCTGGAGGGCATCGATCCGATTTTGGTTAATGCCATTGAATATGGTTGGTTCACTTTCGCCGCCGCTCCACTGTTTGCATTGTTGATGTGGCTACACGGTATGTTTGGTAACTGGGGTTGGGCGATTATTGCGCTGACCATTATTATCCGTATTTTCCTCTATCCGCTCACCCACAAAGGGATGCTTTCGATGCAGAAGATGAAAGATCTCGCACCCCGCATCAAAGAGATTCAGGCCAAATACAAAGGTGACCCGCAGCGCATGAATGCCGCCGTGATGGAGATGTACCGCAAACATGGTGCCAATCCTCTGGGCGGATGTCTGCCGCTGTTACTACAGATTCCCGTCTTTTTTGCGATTTACCGCGTTTTACTCAATGCGGTGGAGCTGCAGGGGGCGGAGTGGATTTTTTGGATCGACGACTTGTCGCGTATGGACCCGACGTTTATCCTTCCGGTGCTGATGGGTGCGTCGATGTATTATCAGCAAAAGCTCACACCCAACAGCTTTACAGACCCGTTGCAGCAGAAGATTTTTCAGTTTTTACCGATCATCTTCACCTTCTTTTTCATCACCTTCCCTTCAGGGTTGGTACTGTACTGGTTTGTGAACAACCTTTTCTCGATTGCACAGCAGTTTGCCGTCAATAGCCATTATGAGAGGATTAAGGCGCGTAATCACGAAAAGCATCTCGAAGAGAAGCCTGTGCATGATAAAAATTGAAGCACAGACCCTTGAGCACGCCTATACCAAGGCTGCGCAACATCTGGAGTGCTCTGTCACCGAACTCGAAATAGAGATTATTCAACATCCCAAAAAGGGCTTTTTGAATTTTTTTCAAAAAAGTGCCATCATTGTTGCTACATGTAAGCGTAAGCCTCAGGCAACGGAGCCACGACGCTCCACTTGGAGCGAGGAGAAGCGGGGTGTAGATCAGCCAGTTGGTGCGGTTGCTTTGGCAGAGGTAAGTGTCCAAACAGAGCGCTTTACGGCAGAAGTGGCAATGCTTTGCGATCCGTACGATACCGAGGTGGTTGAAGAGGTGAAGCGAGATATCAATACGCTGTTTGCTACCCTCTGCTTCAAGATTAATCCTATCGAAGTACGTTTGCATGACGAACAGACCCTGCTGGTGGAGATCAGCGGCGAAGATGCAGCTTTGTTGATCGGTAAGGAAGGCTATCGCTACAAAGCGCTCTCTTATATGATCTTTAACTGGATCAATGCGAAATACCGCCTCCAATTGCGTCTGGAAATCGCTGAATTTTTGAAAAACCAAGAGGAGGCCATTGGCCGCTACCTTGAATCGGTTTTTGAAAACATCGATGCAGACGGACGCGCACAGACGAAAGTGCTTGATGGCGTCTTGGTACAGATCGCACTACGCGAGCTGCGCACACGCTATCCGCAAAAATACGTAGCGATTCGCTCCACACGTGATGGGGCCAAATTTATCATCATCAACGACTACAACGAGCATTGATGCACGACACCATCGCTGCGATCGCTACCGCGCATGGGGTGGGTTCGATCGCCATTGTGCGGCTCAGCGGTTTTGCGGCTTATGAGATTGCTTGTCGTTTGTGCCGACGTGAGACGCTCAAACCCCGTCATGCGACGCTTTCAACTCTTTATGATCAGGAAGCGCAGCTCATCGATGAAGCGCTGGTGATCTTTTTTGAAGCACCGCACAGTTTTACGGGTGAAGCGGTGGTGGAGCTACAGTGTCACGGCGGACAGATCGTCGCTGCGACGCTTTTAGAGACCGTGCTTTGCATGGGTGCGCGGCTCTCAGAACCCGGAGAGTTCAGCAAGCGCTCTTTTTTAAACGGCCGTATTGATCTAAGCGAAGCTGAGGCGATTGCCGCTTTGATTGAAGCCAGAAGTGAGGATGCCGCCCGCATTCTTGCACGCCAGATCAAAGGGGAGCTACGGCGCTTTATCGAGCAGGTGCGCGATGAGCTGCTCTATCTTTTGGCCTATTCGGAAGTGAGTATCGATTACGCCGAAGAGGATTTGCCGCAAGACTTGATCGATCAGATGACGCAGCGGCTTTCTGCCTTACATGTAATGCTTCAAGAGACACTCGAATCGAGCCGCAGGCGCTCTGGGTTGATGCAAGGGTTCAAGGTCTCGCTGATCGGCAAGCCCAATGTCGGAAAAAGTTCTCTGCTCAATGCCCTACTACGCTACAACCGCGCCATCGTCAGCGAGATTGCCGGAACGACGCGTGACACCATCGAAGAGCAGGTACGCATCGGTACGCATCTGATCCGTATCATCGATACGGCAGGTATCAGAGACGCTCGTGACGAGATCGAGCGGATTGGTATCGAGCGGACGATGGCGGCGATTGAGGAGAGTGATATTGTGGTTGCACTCTTTGATGCTTCGCGTCCGCTTGATCTTGAAGATGAGGCGATTGTGGCGCTGATGGAGCGCCATACACCAGAGCGCACCTTTGTGGTGGTGCTTAATAAAAGTGATCTCTCTTCAGAGATCGACGAAACAAGATTGGCGGATTTTGATCCCATGAAACTGAGCGCCAATGTAACAGCACAACCGCTGATTGATCGGCTCAAGACGATTATGGACGGAGCCAACCGCTCTGATGAGATGATGTTGATCTCAAGCCGTCAGATGGACGCGGTCTCAAGAGCGCTACGCGAGATCGAGGAGGCAAAGGAGCCTTTGCGTGCACAAGCACTGGAGCTCTTCTCTTTTCATCTCAACCGCGCCTTGCACGCCATCGCTTCGATTACCCGCCCTTTTGAAAATGACGAGATGCTTGATCGGATGTTTGGCTCTTTTTGTTTGGGTAAATAGTGCGTACGCTCTGTATCGATCTGGGGCTTAAGCGCATCGGAGTGGCCTATTCGCCCGATGGAGTGATCGTGACTCCGCTGCCGGCTATTATCCGCCGCAATCGGGATCAGGCCGCCGGTGCGCTTTTGGTATTGATCGCGGAGTGGAGCGTGCAGCGCGTCGTGGTCGGCATTCCGATGGGACAGCAAAGCGAAGCGGAGATGCGGCGGCGTGTGGCGCATTTCATGAATCTGGTTTCGTTTGGGGGTGAGGTGTGCTATGAAGATGAGAGCGAGAGTTCGCTAGAAGCCGAAGCACTGCTAAGGGGAGAGATGCGCTACCGCCGTGACGGACGCATCGACTCGATGGCCGCCTTGGTGATTTTGAAGCGTTTTTTGAAGGTCTGATTAGAGCAATCCAAAAAAACGCGCGGCATCCTCTTCATCATCGGTAAGTCGTTCGATTGCAAAATCGCAGTCGCTTTGCATGATCAAAGCGATACGCGCTTTACACCATTGAAACAGCACCTCTTTGGCGTGAGTGCGGTCATGCAGGAAGCCTAAACCACTGAATTGGTAGGGTGTGTCGATCTCCACGCACAGCAGTACCCCTTCACAGGCCGATTCGAGGTATTCGGTCATCTCTCGATAGCTGATGCCAAACTCCGTAGCGTGCCAGCCGATTTCCTCAAGGGCTTTGTCTGAAAAATCGGCGATACCATCTGCTGTGGTGTCATCGTAATCGGCCTTGGAAAAGTTGTAGCCTATGATCTGGCTCCATGCGCCAGAAGCGCGTATCAAAATGCGGTTCCCATCTTCGAGTACGAGATAGTGGCTGCCAAATAGGCCCTCAAACGCCGAGGAGGAAGTGGTGAGCGTGATGGGCTTGGGCGCGAGGGTTCCTTGAAAGATAGAGAGTGTGTTGGGTTCAAACGGTTCATAGCAAATCGTCCCATCCAAAGAGATCGCAAAAGGCCTAGAGCTGTTGATTGCATGTAGTAGCTCTTGCTTGGACACAACAACGACTTCGTGTTGCAAGTTGAATTTTTTCATCATGATCATGTCACCGTGAATTGTGGAATAAAAAACAGCGGATTTTACATTATTTGCTTGTGAAGATACTTGAAGCAAAGGGATAGTTGTGACAGGTTGAATAGTTTAAAGTTTGTAACGTACCGCACATACTTTGAAGCTTGGGCTTTTTAAAGAAGATCTCAAACGAGACAGGGTAGCGCGAGGGATCGGTTAAGTGCTTTTGGGAGGAAGTTTTAGTATAATGCACGAAATTTTTGCGCTCTGGCGCAGCATAAGGGATTGTGATGGCACTCAACGTCTATTACGACAAAGATTGTAATATCGAGATCATTAAAGGTAAAAAAGTGGCCATGATCGGCTTTGGTAGTCAAGGTCATGCACATGCGGAAAATCTCCGCGACAGTGGCGTTGAGGTTATTATCGGCCTTAGAGCAAACGGCTCAAGCTGGAAAAAAGCTGAGGCTAAAGGCTTTAAAGTCATGAATGTTGCCCAGGCGAGTGCGGAAGCCGACGTGGTGATGATTTTGTTGCCGGATGAAAGTCAGGCGGAAATCTATAGCAATGAGATCGCCCCCAACCTTAAAAGCGGTGCAACGATCGCTTTTGGACATGGTTTTAATATCCACTATGGCCGCGTTAAACCTGCGAGCGACATCAATGTCATGATGGTCGCCCCAAAAGCTCCAGGCCACACCGTACGCAGTGAATTTGTCAAAGGTGGAGGCATTCCTGATCTGATCGCCATCCATGCTGACCCCAGCGGCAACACTAAAGATTTGGCGCTCTCTTACGCCTCAGCCATCGGTGGCGGACGCACGGGCATTATTGAGACGACTTTCAAAGATGAGACTGAGACCGACCTTTTCGGCGAACAAGCGGTACTTTGCGGCGGCGTAAGCGCCCTGATTCAGGCAGGCTTTGAGACGCTGGTTGAGGCGGGATATCCCGAAGAGATGGCTTACTTCGAGTGTCTGCACGAGATGAAGCTGATCGTCGATCTGATCTTTGAAGGCGGCATCAAAGATATGCGCTACTCTATCTCCAACACCGCAGAGTACGGTGATATGGTTTCAGGTCCGCGCGTCATCAACGAGACTTCCAAAGCAGCCATGAAAGAGATCCTCAAAGAGATTCAAAACGGCAAATTCGCCAAAGATTTCATCCTCGAGGGGATGAGCGGCTATCCGCGCATGAATGCCGAGCGCAAGAACCTCGCCGCACACCCCGTAGAGGTGACCGGCGAGCATTTGCGTGACATGATGCCGTGGATCAAAAAGAACAAAATCGTCGATCAGAACAGAAACTGATCACATCTACGGGTACGGTTTGGGCCGTATCCAACCGTACGCATTTTGATATTCCCTTTTATTTGGGAACTCTTTTCCCTCTGTATCATCCACCATCTCTTTACATGTAGGACCAATGACCAAACGAAAACAGACCAAAAAAGTCACTTCTACGCCGCTTGTGATCAAGTATCTCTCTTTAGCCGCCATTGCTTTATTGATGCTTGGTATTGCAGGTCTGTCGGGATATTATTTTGGCTTTGAGAGCGGGCAAGAGCAGACGAAGGCGCAATTAGCGCAAGAGCAGGCCCAAGCCAAAAAAGTGATCGAAGAGTTGCAAAGTGCGGCTGAAACCCAAGTCCAAAAAAGCCGTAATGAGCAGCTCGGCGAGCTACTTAAAAAGCATGAGGAGGTAGCCGCAGCAGAGCCGCAACCGCCCGTGGCAGAAGTAGCCACATCAGAAGTAGCCGCGACGCATGAATATGAAAATGTGCCGCCTGAAGGCCCAAAGCGTGAAGCGACCAAAAAAGCCACTTTGCCCAAGCTCGCTATCATCATTGATGATGTTGCGTTTGCCCGCGATGTTGCGGCGATCAAAGCGTTAAATATTCCTTTGACCCTCTCTTTTTTGCCTCCCAACAAACGTCACCCAGATTCGGCGCAGCTTGCGGCCAAGGAGCCCTTTTATATGCTGCATCTTC
This sequence comes from Sulfuricurvum sp., assembly GCA_022729835.1. GTDB lineage: Bacteria > Campylobacterota > Campylobacteria > Campylobacterales > Sulfurimonadaceae > JAFGUB01. The sequence goes on from DZBC01000067.1 coordinate 7,742, forward strand.
CGCTTGAAGCGATGAATTTTTCTGCGGAAGAGCATCACACTCTTTATGTCAAAGATAGCCAGCAGCGTATTAGCGAGCGCATCGCGGAGCTGCGCAAGATTTTTCCTAAGACGACTTATGTGAACAACCATACCGGAAGCCGTTTTACAGCCAATGAGGTGGCGATGAATCGGCTGGGTTTTGCTTTGCGTCAGGAGAAGATGCACTTTATCGACAGCCGTACGACAGCCGAAACGAAAGTTCCCAAAGTGATGCAAAATTTCAATCTGCCCTATGTAGCAAGAGACGTTTTCTTGGATCATGTGGCCGATGTTCAGGCGATCAAGAAGCAGATTCGTAGGGCAGTGGAGATCGCCAAGCAAAGCGGTAGTGCGATCGCGATAGGCCATCCACGCAAAGAGACACTGCGGGCCTTGCGGGAGTCGAGCGATGTACTGCGTGAAGTTCAGTTGGTGCGGATTGATCATTACATGTAACTAAGCGTGGCAAAATATGGCATTTTGTCATGAAAATAGAAGATTTTTTTGCCCAAGCTATAATAAATGCAAAAAATGGATCACCCTTGATGTACCGCATAGAAGAGCCGATTGAAGCGCTAAAATCGATGAAGCGTGCCCCCTCCATGCTCTTTGCGGAGGGGAATGGGGGGCTTTTGCAGCGGCGCATGGTAAGTATTATCGGTAGCCGAAACCCCAATCCCTATACCCGCACTATGACACAGCGTTTGGCTTCTGCGCTCTCAAATTCCGGCTTGGTTGTGGTGAGCGGCGCTGCGATGGGGGTGGATGCTATTGCCCATCTAGGCGCAGGTGCAGCGCACACTGTCGCTGTTTTGCCCTGTGGGATTGATCTGGATTATCCTGCGATCAACAAGAAGATGTTGCAGCAGATACGGCGCGAGGGGCTTTGCATCAGCCAGTTCGAGGAGGGCTTCAAGGCAACACCGTGGAGTTTTGTCGTGCGAAATGAAGTGGTTGTAGCACTGGGCGAAGTGCTGATTGTCACACAGGCGGATGTGGACAGCGGTAGCATGAGAAGTGTCGCGTACGCACAGCGTATGGGCAAAAAGATCTACGTTTTACCGCATCGCTTGCACGAAAGTGAAGGGAGCAATGCGCTTTTGGCGGAGGCTCAGGCCCAAGCGATCTATGATATCGAGGCGTTTGCGGCGTCGTTTCGCGCCCCTGAGGCCGCGCCTTTGGAAGCTGATCCTTTTCTTGACTTTTGTGCGACGATGCCCACGTGTGAAGAGGCGACGGCAAAATATGCAGTGCGTCTTTTTGAGGCGGAGCTAGAGGGTTTGGTGGAGATTAAAAACGGTCGCGTTATTCCTACTGGGCGCTTGATCGGCTAAAGAATCAGCATTGCGTCGCCATAGCTGTAAAATCGGTAACGCTGAGCGATTGCTTCGTTGTAGAGTTCTAGGGTCTTTTCAACGCCGACAAAAGAGGCGACCAGCATCAATAGCGTTGATTGCGGCAGATGGAAATTGGTGATCAGGTGGTTGACCCGTTGCGGAGGATTGAGCGGATGCAAAAAGAGGTTGGCTTCTCCTGATTTTTGACGGGTGCGGACGTAGTATTCGATGCTACGTGTTGCGGTTGTCCCCACCGCCAAGAGCGGACGCGATGCGTCGATCAGGGCTTGCGCTTGGGGACTGATGGCGAAATATTCACTGTGCATTGGATGATCGGTGATACGTGCGCATGAGACTGGCTTAAACGTACCCGAGCCTACATGTAAGGTTAAAAATGCGTGGGGAAAGCGCCGACACAGCGCATCAAACTGGGTATCGCTAAAGTGCAGTGACGCAGTAGGCGCTGCGACAGCGCCTTCGTATCTGGCGAAGACACTTTGGTAGTCGCGCACATC
>DZBC01000068.1 GCA_022729835.1 Sulfuricurvum sp.
CCACCTTCTCTTTGACCGCCAAAAAGTGCTCGGTGTTAACCCGCACGTCGCGCAGACGCAAGGAGAGCAGCGCCGCTTCGTTGACAAAGGCGGCAAGCGCTGCGCCGCTAAAGCCCGTGCTCATCGCCGCGATCTCTTCAAGCTTCACATCATGGGGGATATGGCGCAGATATTTGCCCAAAATCGCCTCGCGCTCTTTGGGTGTGGGCAGCTCGACGAAGATGCGCCGATCAAAGCGCCCTGCGCGCAGCAGCGCAGCGTCCATCACTTCGATGTTGTTGGTGGCGGCGAGCACCACCACGCCGCTGCTCTCCTCAAAGCCGTCCATTTCGGTGAGCAACTGATTGAGCGTCGCTTCGCGCTCATCGTTGCGCAGCCCGTCGCGCTTTTTGCCCACTGCGTCGATCTCATCGATAAAAATGATAGAGGGGGCGTTTCGCTTGGCCGTGCCAAAGAGCTCATGCACCCGCTTCGCACCCATCCCCACATAAATCTGCACAAACGACGCGCCACTCTGATAAAAAAATGGCACATCCGCCTCTGCCGCGACCGCCTTGGCGATCATCGTCTTACCCACACCTGGAGGCCCTACCAAGAGCACGCCTCTGGGCATTCGTGCACCAAAACTATGGTAGCGCTTGGGGTTTTTGAGAAAATCGATGATCTCTTCAAGATCCTCTTTGACCTCACTCACGCCGCCGATGTCGCTAAAGCGTACTTTTGAGCGCACCGGAGTGACACAGCTATACTCCGGCATCAGCGTCTCTTGGGCGGCCTCAAGCTGGAGTGTACGCCGATGAGGAAGTAGCCGCCACAGCGCGTAACCGCCGCCACCTACAAGCAGCGCAATCGCCGCATAGAGCAGCCACGCCCATGAGACGGCATGATCGACGCGGATGTTGTCTAGCATCGTTTTTTCAAGCTGAGCACGCGTGATGCGAAAAACTCCGTTTTGAGTGGTATGAAAGTAGCAAAACTCTTCACCAAGCACCGCTTTTTCCACCTGCTTTGAAGCGATAAGGTTGCGCGCCTCTTGTAAGGTGATGAGTCGGCTGTTGTCACGCAACAAAGCCACCAGCAGCAGCAACACAATCATAAGCGCCGAAGCGATCAACACCAAGCGATTACTTTTAAAGTTCACCATAATTTTGCTCCTTGCTTACTTCATAGTTTTCAATATGAATCCATTCACCGCGAATATCTTCGCTGGAGCGGACAGATATTTTGTTGAAAAACTGGTCATATCCCTCGTAAAGTCCCTCTTTTTCGCTCTCAAAAAGCACCTCTAGCACCCCTTGCTTTATGCGAAAAGCGTGGTTGTTCGCATCGACAATGGCCTGCAACTGCGCCATGCGTGCTCGTGAGACGTCGCCGCCCACCGTGGATTTCATGAATGCCGATGGCGTGCCCTCACGCGGTGAGTAGGTAAAGGCGTGCAGATGGGTCAGCCCCAAACGCTCAAAATGCGCCAACGCCTCGCTCCAGATCGCCTCGCTCTCGCCGGGATGTCCCACGATAAAGTCCGTCCCCAGCGCAAAACCCCTCTCCCGCAGACGTTCAAAAAGTGCTACGTCACTCTCAAAACGGTTGCGGCGGTTCATGAGCCGAAGCATGTGAGGCGACGTATGCTGAATGGCTACATGTAAGTGCCGCTCCAACCACGGCTCGCCCAAAATCTCTTCAAAAGCCGCATTGATCTGGATGGGTTCGAGTGAACCGACACGGATACGCCGCACCCCGCGAATAAGGCTCATGCGTCCCATCAGAGCGGCGATACTGCGCCCCTCTCCTGCGCCATAACTGCCCACATTGGTGCCCGTGAGAATAAACTCCCCAAAACCGTTTTGCGCCAGAATCCGCACCTGCTCTAGGATATTCTCCTCATCCATTGACCTAGCGTCACCGCGCACAAAGGGGATGATGCAGTAGTTACAGCGAAAGTTGCACCCCTCTTGGATCTTGATGAAGGCGCGGCTTTTGCCCACAAACTCGCCGACGATGGCATCATCCACAAAACTCAGATCACCCGGGGTGAAGAAGCGCTCTTTTTGAGAGAGCAGCGTATTGATTTTGGTTTTTTCGCTCTGTCCAAATACCCCAAAAACACGCTTGCTCTCAAACAGAGCCTCACCCTTGGTGTGCGCTCCGCAGCCCGTGAGGTAGACGCGCACACGTCCCTCTTTTTCGATCTGCGAAAGGTAGCTGCGCACCGTCGTGTCGGCGCCGTTGGTGACGGTGCAGGAGTTGAGCACGATGATGTCGGCCTCATCTTCGTTTTGGGTCAATTCATAATCACGCAGTGCGCCCATCATCACCTGTGAGTCAAAGAGATTGGTGCGACACCCGAAGGTTTTAAAAAAAACCTTCTCTTTCACACCACCTCTCCTTGCATAGGCATGGAGCGCTCACGCTGTACATGTATGCGTTGGGTCGGATAAGCGATGGTAATGTCCGCTTCGGCATTGAAGGCATCGACGATATCGGCGGATATAGCACTGCGCAGAGCGAGCGTGGCATAGGCGTTGGTCAGGTACCAACTACTGATACACAGGCCATTTTCTTTGATAAAAACAAAGATGCGCGGCTCGACGTTGGAGTTTTTGAGGTTGTAGCTAGAGCGTAGCTTGTTGAGCTGTTTGCGGGTAATGTCGGTGTAACCCTTGGCGTATTTGCGGGTGATCTCTTTGGCGAGATGCGCGGCTTTTTTGTGGTTGGAGTCAAAGGTGATGGTGATGTCGATGCCATCCCACACCGTCTTTAGCGCATGGTGGGAGTAGTTGGCGATCATCATCGTAAAGACGTAGTTGTTGGGCACGAAGATGATGCGCCCCGCGCGGCGGTTGATCTCATAGGAGGTGAGCGTGACGTCTTCGAGCATGGTGATGCGCAGTAGCGAGATATCAAGCACGTCGCCCACATAGACCATGCCGTCTTTTTCGACGCGGATGCGATCACCCACGTGGATAGAACCGCCAAAGACAATCACCAGCCAACCCAATATACTCATAAACCAGTCACGCATCGCAATGGCGATACCGGCTGAAGCAAACCCCAGCACCGTTACCAGATAGCCCACCTTATCGATGTAGGTGAAAAAGATGATCAGTATAATGAGTGTTATATTGACGAAGGTGATGATCTTGTTGGCCATATAGAAGCGTTCATTGTCGGTGATGTAGCGCTTGATGATGTATTTGAGCACAAAAAAGACCACCAGCAACACTACAATTGTGATTCCCAAATTAAAGAGTTTCACGCCTTGCTTTTTGATCTCTTTGTCTACATGTAACTCCATCTCATCCATACGTTTTTTATAGAGCTCTCCGGTGGCCTTATGGGTCTCCATGCCATTTTCAAAGTGTTGTAGTTTTTTGCCCACCACCGTTAGTTCATCGGTGTATCGTGAGGCGTTCTCATCGAGTAATTGCATCGCTTCAAGTGCTTTTTTGCGCTCTGAGAGGGCATTGGTGAGGCTGCGCAGCTCTTTACCGCGCCCTACATAGTCGCTATAGACACCATCGAGTCGCTTTTTAAATGAGATGCCCGTGAAGATATCAAAGGGGTTGCTGATATCGGGCGCGGATTCGACCTCTTCGGGTTTGAGCAGGGCGGCGAAGGGGGCGTCGGCGTGATCTTTGAGGAGGGTAAGCTGATCTTGCAAGATCAGCTCTTTGTTGACCAAAAAGTCATACTGCTCGCGCTGGTCGCTGTTTTTGCGGATTTTGGAGAGCTCTTTGATCTCTTTTTGGATCTGTTCCAATCGGCTCTTAACGTCGTGGTACTTGAGGTAGGAGCCGTAGCTGTTTTGCCAGACGCTCTGGCGTGAAAGAACCTCGTCGGCACGCTCCAGATCACTTTTGAGCTGACGGAGTTGCTCCTCTTTTTGGGCCTCTTCCTGCGCCATACGCTCCTCTTTCGCCAAAATCTCCTCTTGGGCTTTGGCCTGGGCCAGAAGCTTTTGCGACAATGCTTTGTGTTCGCGCTCCGTCATATTTGATTCGGGGCTTTGTGCCCAGAGTACGGCGCAGAGTGCGGGGATGATCAGCCACAGACGCATTTAAACCTCACTGTAGCGTGCGAGCACGCCCTTGATAAGTGCCGCGTCGATATCGTCGCGCAGAGCGACGCCGCCGATGCCTTGGGGGATGATAAAGGTGATGGAGTGATCACTGCTCTTTTTGTCCAGAAAAAAGGCGTCGTAAAACGCCTCTACATCCTTGATGCCGTAGTGTACGGGCAGGCCGTAGCGCTCTAGGAGCGCCTTGACGCGCATAGCCTCGTGTGGCGACATCATGCCCAGTTCGCAGGCGACCTCATTGGCCATAACCATGCCGATGGCGACCGTTTCACCGTGCAGAAATCGGGTGTAGGCGGTCTCATTTTCGATGACGTGACCAAAGGTGTGTCCATAATTGAGCGCGGCGCGAAGCCCCTGCTCTTTTTCATCTTGAGCCACCACTTCGGCTTTGATGCGTACTGCTTGTTTGATGGCGGTTTTGAGATGCTCCGGTTCGCGCAGATCGTGCGCATCAAGCCAATCAAAAAAGGCCGCATCAAAAGTCACGGCCATTTTGAGCATCTCCGCTACTCCCGCGGCGAACTCACGCGGCGGCAAGCTCGAGAGAAAGTACGGATCGATATAGACCGCTTTAGGCTGATGAAACAGCCCTACAAGGTTTTTGCCAAAGCGGTTGTTGATGCCTGTCTTGCCGCCGACACTCGCATCAACTTGGGAGAGCAGCGTGGTGGGAATCTGCACAAAATCAATACCGCGCTGATAGATACCGGCGGCAAAACCACACATATCGCCGATTACCCCACCGCCAAAGGCGATCAAAAGTGATTTGCGGTTGAGTCTGTGTTCAAAGAGCCGGTCCAAAATGTACTCGATGGTCTGTAGGCCCTTGTGTTGCTCACCATCGGGGACGGTAACGACATAGCACTCGTCGGCGCTCAGCCTAGAGAGCAGATAACCCAGATGCAACCCAGCGACTTTAGGGTTGGTGATGATGGCCACCTTGCCTTTGAAATGTAGCGTGCTAAGTGGGTCAATGTGGATCGGGTAGGAGTGGTCGATCTCATGCTTGAGTGCGATATTAAGTGTCATGGGAATAAGAATCTTTGATCAAAAATGTTGGTTAAATAATACTTAGTAACGCCTTAAAAAAGCGTGAAAGAGGGCTAAATGCGCACTGGAATAAAGATCTGATGGTAGCTATCGAGCTTCATATAGAGCCGCTCTGTATCGATGGAAGCAAAAGCGAGCCAATCGGTTGGCACCATCTTCTCGTGAAACGGCAGACACTGCAAGAAATTATCGCGCTTGGCCAGAGCGCGGATGGGGTTTTCGGAGAGCTCCGTGACCTTGATACTGCGTGAAAAGATGGTCGCGAGTGAGCGAATGTGTTCTACTACTTGCGCCTTCTCCTGCTGAAACTCATGGGTGTAGTTGACCAGCTCCATGTTGTAACCCATCTGCTCGGAGATGTCAAAAATGGTGGTCGAAACCCGCTCAAAATCGCGGTTACCCCCCAGTATCATCACCACTTCTTGAAGCTCGACAAGTGAGCGTTCGGAGAGTTTGAGTACCGGAACATTGCACTCATAGAGCACCTTGCGTATCCTTTGCTGAGCAAACAGACGGCGCGAAACAATCAAAAGCCCGACATGATAACGCTTCATATCTTCCAATATCACTTCTTCGGCACTGCGACTGCGGTAGCAGATATCAATCTGAACATTACGCGCAGAATGCTCTTTGATCTGCCAAAGCAGATCAATATTGCTGGGATTTAGCACTTTGACAATCAGGGAGTAGGAGGCGAAATTAGCGTTGAGATAGAGGGCTTTTTCAAGCAGATCGAGGATCTGCTTATGGTCATCACGGGCCATATCGATGTAGCAGTAGAGGTTGGTTCCAAATGGTGCGGGAAACTGCCCTAGCTCCCGCTTGATGGTACGAAACACCGACTTGAGAACCGAAGGTTCGCCCACGAGCAGCAGCAGGTCGTTGGGGTGGATCATGGTGCGCGGGGTGGGAAGCTTAAGCTCATTATTGCGGTAAATGGCGACAATACGCCAGTTTTTTTGCTCAATCACCCCGATGTGGCGGTACACAAAGGAGCTGGCAAAGGGTACCAGTACCTCCATAATTTCCCCTTCACCCAAGCCCACGTTTTGGGCGATGACAGGGACATTGGGCAGATAGTCAATCAGACGCGAGGCAAGCAGCTCGTTGGCGTTGATGTAGTGGGTGTACCTATCCTCACGCTCCATATCGAACTGATCAAGGACGATAATGCGCAGGGTTTTGTTACATGTACGAATATTTTTGATCGTGTTTTCAATGTCGGGACGCAACTGCATCGTGATGATGACCTGTACGAACTCCTTTTTGAGCAGGTCGGAAAGCTTGTAGAAGCTCGTCGCATCGAAGGCATGAAAGATAAAACGCGAAGGATTAGCACCGGGATACTGGCGCTCTTTGGGCTCAATAATGTGGTAGATATTTTCACTACTGTGGGTCTGGATCACGCGGTCGATAAAGTGCGCACCGATGATACCGTCGGCAATGATCAAGATTTTTTTCATGCGGTCCACCTTTGAGTCTGGTTGAGAGCGCGTGATTGTACCATGTTCGTGCGGTGAGGGGGCTGGTTTACTTGGAGATGCTCAGCGCCAAGCCAGGCGTTCCGGCATAAAAGACGATCAGCTCCGCCGTTTCGTTCCCCTCATTGATGCCGTAATGCCACTGACTTGTTACCTCGACCAGTGCATCACCGGCGCTCAGATGCAGGGTTTCGTTGCGCTCCGTGACCACGGTGAGGATGCCGCGAAGCATCACGCCCGCGTTGATGAGAGGATGTTGGTGCATTGGCAAAGCCGTCCCCGCAGCAATAGAGATGCGCAAAATCGTGATTTCTGGCTGGGTAGTTGGATAAGAAGGGAGCGGACTTTGGTTCCAACTTTTGGTGCTTTTGGCCAGCACCTCGACGTGTATTGCGTTGTGCGCCGTGTTGTCATAGGCGATCAAGCTACCTAAGAGCATCAACACTACAGCTACTGCCTTATGCATACAAACCTCCTTATCAAATGACGAACACATCATACCCCCGTAATACCGATGTTACCTTTAAGTATCCGTTATGTTTGATATCAATGATATTAATCCGCTCGAATATCAACATCGAGGGAACAATGTCTTACAACCAACCAAAAATCCTACTTTCAGCTCTGCTGACAACCCTTGGCAGTCTCTCTGCCCACGCATCATGTACCGATCTGTTTATCTCAGAGTACATCGAGGGCGGTAGCAGCAACAAGGCGATTGAGATTTTCAATCCAACCGACGCCTCAATCGATCTGAGCGCCTATACCCTAGAGCTTTACAGCAACGGCGCCACATCTGCTTCAAACCCTTTGACACTCTCGGGAACACTAGCCTCTCATGAGGTCTATGTGATCGCCAACAGCGGCGCCATTCAGTCCATTAAAGATCAAGCCGATACGCTTCATTCAGTAACCAACTTCAACGGCGACGATGCTCTTGTGCTCAGAAACGGCACCGCCGTTATCGACAGTATCGGGCGCGTCGGTGAAAGGCCGAGTCCGGGATGGGGAAATTCAACGGCCAACAAAACGCTCGTGCGCAAAGCATCGATCACCCAAGGCGATGCAACCAGCAACGATGCGTTTGATCCAGCGACGGAGTTTGACATCTACGATCAGGACACCGTCTCTTATCTGGGCGCGCACACCTTTGACGGCTGCGGCGCTTTGGTGACACTGGGGATCGCCATCAGCGGTGCTCCGCTCGCCATCAGTGAAAGCGGCACGGCGGATAGTTACACCATCGCACTTAAAACCGTGCCTGAGTCTGTGGTAGACATTGCCATCGACGTTACGGACGGCCAGACGCTCATCAGCAGCGACGATGTCTCTTTTGGCGTTTCGCTGGAGTTTAACCTCTCCGATACCACTCCGGTCACGGTCTATGTGCGCGCGATTGACGATACGCTGATCGAAAACGCGCATCAAGGCATCATCACCCACCGCACCTTCAGCAGCGACGGTAACTACAGCGCACTTGAGATCAACGCGACGGCCAATATTACCGACAACGACTACAACCAATCCAAAATCCACGAGATTCAAGGCAGCGGTGCCGCGAGTGCATCGGTGGGGCAGACGGTCTCGATCACCGCGATCGTCGTAGGCGACTTTCAAAACGCCGCTTTGGGAACCCACGGAGACCTTGACGGCTTTTTCGTGCAAGAAGAGGACGGCGATGCTGATGGCGATGCGCAAACCTCGGAGGGTATCTTCGTTTATGACGGATCAAATCCTTCACTCAACGTCACTACGGGCGATCAGGTGCGTGTGGTCGGTAAAGTCGCCGAATACAACGGCCTAACAGAACTGACCAACATCATCAGCGTCGAGATTCTCAGCCCTGATAATACACTGCCGACGCCTGCGTCCGTGACCTTGCCGCTTGGCTCACTCGATCAGCTTGAAGCGTTTGAGGGGATGTCGGTAGCATTTGATCAAACCTTACATGTAACCGAACACTACACGCTCGGGCGCTACGGTAAAGTGTTGCTCTCCTCCTCCGCGCGCCTTGATCAGCCCACCAATGTTGCCCTTCCGGGTGACGCGGCCGTTGCCCTTCAGGCGCAAAATGACCTTAACCAAATTCTGCTTGATGATGGTCTGAGCATCCAAAACCCCGCAACGGTCAAATTTTCGCACCATGCCCCCAATCCGCTTAGCGCCGTCGATACGTTGCGCGGAGGCGACAGCGTCAATGGTCTTTTGGGTGCGCTCTACTATGCCAACGGCGCATACAATGTGCAGCCGACCGCTATGGTCGATTTCAACAACACCAACCCCCGCCCGACCACCGCTCCAAATGTCGGCGGATCGCTCAAAGTCGCCGCGTTTAACGTGCTCAACTACTTCACCACCGTCGATGCAGGTCCGGCAATCTGCGGCCCGCTCAACAATCAAGATTGTCGCGGCGCAAACAGTGAAACCGAGCTTACGCGTCAGCAGACCAAACTGCTTGCCGCACTGGGCAAACTGCAAGCCGACGTGATCGGTATGATGGAGCTTGAAAATACCGATCAGGCTGCTCTGGCGACACTGGTGTCGCATCTGGAAGGCTACGGCTATATCGCCAACCCTGCGGGCTTAGGCGTGGAGCTTGGCGGTGACGCGATTACCGTGGGGCTGATGTACAAAACCGAAAAAGTCACCCCCGTTGGCACGGCGCAAACCGTAGCTGATGGCTATGGCAGCACCGATCTGGGCGCGGCGTGCGGCGGAGGCAGTGACGGTATTTACCCTTTTGACAATTTCAACCGCAAACCGCTGGCGCAGACCTTCAGAGACAACGCCACCGGAGAGCTCTTTACCGTCGTCGTCAACCACCTCAAATCCAAAGGCTCCCTCACCGGTTACGCCGATGACGTCGATCAACTTGACGGACAAGGTGCCAATAACTGCACACGCAGCGTTGCGGCGCAGACGCTACTAGAGTGGCTTGCAACCGATC
>DZBC01000069.1 GCA_022729835.1 Sulfuricurvum sp.
TATCGTCGATGAGGTGCACCAAAAGATCATGCATCCGCAAAAAAAGAAAAAAGTGCGCAAGCTCAAGCTCGACATGCTCATCAAGGATCAGGATATCTTTGAACTGATCGATCCCACCACATCGCTTGATGATGTGGTACTCAACCCGTCCACCCGCCAGACACTCGATACCATGATGCGCCAGCTTGATCGAGAAGTAGTGAGTAGGCTGCATGAATGGGGGATCAAAGATAAGAAAAAAGGACTCGATGCCCGCATCATCTTCTATGGACACCCTGGGACGGGTAAGACCATGACCGCTTATTCTTTGGCAAAATCGCTTCGGCGGCAGGTGTTGAGTTTTGACTGCTCCAAGATTCTTTCCATGTATGTCGGTGAGAGCGAAAAGAACGTGCGTAAGATCTTCGACACCTACCGCGAATTGACGCAAAAATCCAAAACCGAGCCGATTCTCTTTCTCGATGAAGCGGATCAGTTTTTGGGCGCGCGCAGCAGCGGGATCAATTCGAGTGCCGATCAGATGCACAACCAGATGCAAAATATTTTTCTCGAGCAGATTGAAAAATTTGACGGTGTGCTGATTGCCACGACCAACTTGCTCGAAAATATTGACACCGCCTTTTCGCGCCGCTTCAACTACAAGATCGAATTCAAAAAACCGAACAAAGCACAGCGCCGCCGACTCTGGGAATTGATGCTGCCTAAAAATGCGACATTCGAGGAGGGATTTAGCGTTGATGAATTGAGCAGCTATACGCTCACCGGAGGACAGATCAATCTGATCGTCAAAAACACGGCCTACGCCGTAGCGGTACGAAAAGAGGCGCTCTTTGGGATGAGTGACTTCATCGATGAGATCGAAAAAGAGAAACAGGGCAGTTTTGATCGGGAAAAATCGATGGGTTTTCTGACCTAAGACTTACATGTAAGACGAGCACTCTCAAGGAGTGTTACGATAGTTCTCAAAATAGGAAGATATGGGCACCTCGCGTGTATCGTTAGGTAGCAGTAACATAAGAATTTCTTCATTGAAGGCTTTGCATTTAAAGCACTTTTTGCTATAGTGCATGAACTGTTTTTTTGCTATAACCAAGGCATTCTACGAAGTCCGAAATCGGGGACTATGTGGGAGCCAACCATGACACAAGGTAGGTAGAATGGATCATATGAATGTTGCCAACCCCTATTTCGGGGTGTTTGTTCTCTTTATTCTGACATTTGGAGCTTTTTTTGCGACAACGGTCATTGCACGTTTGGCCAGCCGCGCCATGGCCGCAAAGGATACCGAGAAACTCAAGTTGACCGTGTACGAATGCGGCCCAGAAGTGACCAAGCAGCCCAACCGCATCTCGCCGCAGTTTTATCTTTTTGCGCTGTTGTTTTTGCTTTTTGACGTTGAAATTGTCTTTATGTTTCCGTGGGCGATTGACTTCAAACTGTTGGGCTGGTTTGGGTTTGTGGAGATGATGCTCTTCATCTTGTTGCTGGCCATCGGGTTTATCTATGCGTGGAAAAAAGGAGCCCTCGAATGGCACAGCATCAAGTAAATTATCTCAAAGACGGCGGCCTTCCCGTAGCGCTCACCTCTATTGACAAGGTGGTCAATTGGGGTCGCTCAAACTCTCTGTGGGCACTCACCTACGGTTTGGCCTGTTGCGGTATCGAAATGATGGCATCGGGTGCGTCACGCTACGACTTTGACCGATTTGGTACGATTTTCCGCGCTTCGCCGCGTCAAGCCGACGTGATGATCGTTGCGGGGACTTTGACGAAAAAACACGCTGAGTTTATTCGCCGTCTTTATGATCAAATGACGGAGCCTAAATGGGTCATCTCCATGGGCTCTTGCGCCAACACGGGTGGGATGTTCAACACCTACGCCACAGTGCAAGGTGTTGACCGCGTGATTCCTGTCGATCTCTATCTTCCCGGCTGTGCTCCGCGCCCTGAGTCACTTCAGTACGCAGTGATGATGCTACAGAAGAAGATTCGCTCAGAAAAAGCGATCAAAGCCCAAAAGCCAAAAAGGTTGATGTAATGCGCTCCTACACGCCCAAAGACGACGTTCAGAAAAAATCCTACTACACCGACCGCTACTGGGTTGCCCCACAGGTGCCCAAAAGCGATGTGAGCGAAGATGCGGTGTTTGCCGCCGACCACGCCGAATTGCGTGCGCACTTCGAGATTCTTGAAGCGTACATCCAGCGCGACCAGATGGTCGTCTATATCCACCCAAAAGACAACTACGCGGTACTGGAGTTCTTGCGCGATCATTGCGGCTATACCCAGCTTAGCGAACTGAGCGCCATTGACTGGATTGCACAGCGCGGTGGTTTTGAAGTCTTCTATCAGATGCTCAGTATGACCAAGCGTAAGCGCATTCGCGTAAAATGTTTCATTGGGGAAAATGAGGCGATCAACAGTGTTGAGAAACTTTTCCGATCAGCCGACTGGAGCGAACGTGAGATGTATGATATGTTTGGGATCAAGGTGAACAATCACCCCTTCTTGAAGCGTATCTTGATGCCCGATGATTGGGAGGGCTTCCCCCTGCGCAAGACCTATCCGCTTCAAGGCGATGAGTTTGCGGCGTGGTATGAGGTGGACCGTATTTTCGGTAAAGAGGCGCGTGATATTATCGGGCCTGAGATTCGCGACGCTGCGCGCGTAGATCGCTACGACACCGAGCGCTTCGCACGTCTAGGGTATGAAGTGCCCAAAGGCACCCCGTTTGATCCAAATCAACCCAAAACCTCTCTGGCCTACCAAGAAGAGGGCGGGGTCTTTTTGATTGAAGGCTTCGATGAAGAGAAATCCACGATCATTTCTGATCGTAAACGCTAGGAGGACGCATGCAACAGACCAACCGACTTCGTCCGTTTTTTGAAAATATCACGTTTGAGCGTGACGACAATGAGCTGGTGCTCAACTTCGGACCGCAGCACCCTTCTGCGCACGGACAGCTTAGGCTGATGCTACACCTGCAACAAGAGCAGATTGTCAAGGCATATCCCGACATAGGCTATCTGCACCGCGGTATGGAGAAGATGGCCGAGAATATGATCTACAATGAGTTCATGCCTACGACCGACCGTATGGACTACATCGCCTCAAGCTCCAACAACTACGGCTTTGCTTTGGCGGTAGAGCGACTCATCGGCCTTGAAGTGCCCAGGCGCGCCAAGGTGATTCGTATGCTGCTGCTCGAGATCAACCGCCTTATGTCGCACCTTTTTTGGCTGGCGACCACGGCGCTGGATGTCGGCGCGATGACAATCTTTCTGTTTGCGTTTCGAGAGCGCGAGTATCTGATGGACATTATTGAAGATTACTGCGGTGCACGTTTGACGCACGCGGCGATCCGCATCGGCGGTGTACCGCTGGATCTACCAGACAACTTCATCCCTGATCTGAAAAACTTTTTGGACAAATTGCCCCAAAATATTAAAGACTACGAAGATCTGCTCGACACCAATCGTATCTGGCTCATGCGTATGGAAAATGTCGGGGTGATTCCAACCGAGATGGCCCTTTCATGGGGCTGTAGCGGTCCTATGCTGCGCGCTTCGGGTGTGGCTTGGGATATCCGTAAAGAGGAGCCTTACGAGTTGTATGACGAGGTGGAGTTTGCTGTGCCGGTGAGCGATAAAGGTGACAACTTTGCGCGTTACAAGCTTTATATGGCCGAGATGCGTGAGAGTGCGAAGATTCTCTATCAGTGCATCGAGAAGTATGAAGAGACGGTCCAGAACAACCAGACTGAGCTGATGGCGCATGCGCCTCAGTACATCTCTGCGCCCAAGCTTGACATCATGACGCAAAACTACTCTTTGATGCAGCATTTTGTACTTGTCACGCAGGGAATGCGACCTGCGGTGGGTGAAGTCTATGTGGCGACCGAATCACCCAAAGGGGAGCTGGGCTTTTTTATCAACTCCCAAGGCGGTCCTTACCCCTACCGTCTCAAACTACGTGCACCGTCGTTTTGGCATACGGGTATCTTGACCGATCTGCTTCCGGGGCACTATATCCCAGACGTTGTATCTATCATCGGGACGACCAATATCGTCTTTGGTGAAGTTGACCGCTAAGAAGGAAATTTATGAGACGTTACGATTTGCGCCACCTACACGAGAGCTTTGATGCGCGTATGATGGAGATTATGGAAAAAGAGGCTGAAGTTGACGAAGTGATCATTTTTCTCTTCGAAATCGGCGATTTTTCAGGTGTACAACGCTCCGCTGATTTGATGCGCGAGAAGGGCTACTTTCTGCTCAATTCATTGAAATTCAATGAGGTTGACTGGACCATTGTGGTCAAAAAATAAGGACACCATTGTGAGTAAAGTCTATTTTTCTACATGGCGCGGCGAATCGATCAACAACATCGGTAAAGCCCACGACGCATGGGAAGAATCATCCCACAAGCTGCCGCTGCAATACAATGAGCACGCCGCGTCTAAAGCCTTTATCGGCTGGGATGGCGTGGCGTTGTTTGATGTGGATGTAGATGTGGTGCGGCTGGCGACAGAGTACGCGGCGCAGTATCAGGTCTATTCTGAAGCGTGTGGACGGTGTGCTCCGGGGCGTTGGGGCGGTCGTATACTCTATGACCTGCTCGATAAGATAGCGCGAGGCGAAGGCAGCCACTCCGATATGGAGCACCTGCGAGAAGTCTCTGCAACCATGATGGCGACCTCAAAATGTGAGATAGGCAAGACGGTGCCTAAGCCGATTTTGGATTTAATGCACCATTTTGAGAGTGAATTCGCTACATGTATCGATCAGCAAAAAGCGTCGAAACATTATCACAGCGATGTTAATTACATTGCCAAAATCACTGCACCTTGCATGGATGCTTGCCCGGCACATGTGGATATCCCTGCTTATATCGAGGGGGTGCGTGACTTGCGCTTTGATGATTCGCTGATGGCGACGCGCCAGACCATGCCGCTGGCACACACCTGCGGTCGCGTCTGCCCGCATCCGTGCGAAAACGAATGCCGCCGTGCCAATCTCGATTCGCCCATCTCCATTATGGAGCTGAAACGTTTGGGGGCAGATTACGAGACCGATCACGGTTTTGGCTTTTTCCATCCGCATAAGCAGAAAAAATCGATCGGTAAAAAAGTAGCCGTCGTAGGGGCTGGTCCTGCTGGGCTAACGACCGCCTATTACTTGGCACTTGATGGCGTACATTGTGACGTCTATGAAGAGCTTCCGGTGCTAGGCGGCGAAGTGGCAGTCGGTGTGCCTGAATATCGGATGCCGATTGACAAATACAACAAAGACATCGAAGCAGTCAAGGATTTGGGGGTCAATTTTATCCTCAATACCCGTGTGAACGATGAGATGATGCGCCGCTTTGAGCAGGAGTATGACGGGGTGATGATTGCTTCGGGTGCACGTATTTCTAAAAAGGTCTATTGTGACAACGAGCGACCTGAAATAACAGGATATTGGGGGGCTATCGACTTCCTAGACCGCATCAACTTGTATGTAAAATATGGCTACACGCTGACAGAAGCGCAGAAGAAAGAGTATGCGATTGATGTGGATTATGTTGATTTGACGGGCAAAACGGTGGTTTGCGTCGGCGGCGGATTTACATCAATGGACGTGGTGCGCTGTTCCATCCGCGCAGGGGCTTCGCGGGTGGTGATGATCTACCGCCGCGATGAGAAGACCATTATCGGCAACACAACGTATGAAGAGTATCACGAAGCGGTTGAAGAGGGAGTAGAGTTTATTTTCCACTCTGCGGTTGCGGGTATCATTGATGAAGAGAATGTGCTCAAAAAGCTGGTTATTGACCGCTTTGAGCTTGTGCCTGATCCTAGCGGCGGACGGCCACAGTTGCAGAAAGTCGAAGGGGCTTCATTTGAGATGGAGGCGGATTATCTAATTCCGGCTGTATCTCAAAGTGCTGATTTGAAATTTGTGCCCAAAGAGTGGGCGCTGGAGATGACCTCATGGGGTACGCTCAAGACCAATGGACGGGATTTCATGACGTCACGCAAGGGCATTTTCGCCTCAGGAGACTGCGAATACGGTCCTATGACAATCGTCAACGCTGTAGGACAAGCCAAGCGCGGGGCTTCGGTGATGACGCGTTATCTGCAGAGTGGTGAGATTACGCTAAGTGATGAAGAGATCATGGAAGATCACCTTAGAAAGATGCGCGTTTACAATAAAAAAGAGAAGGTGACTGGCTGGATGCCCGGCGTCCCCAGAGCGGTCAGCGAAAAACTGGATGTGGAGACCCGCAAAGACAACAGTCAAGAGGTCAACCTAGGCTTTACCCAAGAAGAGGCGATTGCCGAAGCCGAGCGCTGTATGCGCTGCTATTACATTGCGATGGTCGCACATTAAGGGGATGGTATGAGTATCCATTTTACGATTGACGGACGCAGTGTGAGCGCTAAGCGCGGTGAATCGATATTGCAAGTAGCGCGGCGTGAAGGGATCTATATCCCCACGATGTGCTATCTGCCCAAAACAACCCCCAACGCCTCATGCCGCATGTGCGTGGTCGAGGTAGAGGGGGTAAGCGGCTTTGTGCTGAGCTGTAACACCCCACCGGTGGAGGGGGCGGCGATTAGAACCGACTCTGCGGCACTTTTTAAAGAGCGCCAAAATATCATGAAGCTCTACAACGTCAACCACCCTTTGCAGTGCGGCGTGTGCGACAAGAGCGGCGAGTGTGATCTACAAAACAAAACATTGGAATTTGCGGTGGCCGAGCAGAGCTTTGCCACCAAAGAGCAAAAGCGCAAGAACAAAAAATGGGGCGTTTTGAGTTACGATCCTTATCTGTGCATTATGTGCGAAAAGTGTACTGCCGTGTGCAATCAGGTGGTCGGATCAGAAGCCCTCTACATCAAGCCCGGCGGTTACAAGAGTGAAATCGACAACCACTATTCGCGCTGTATCCAGTGCGGCGAATGTATCTCCGTCTGTCCTGTCGGCGCGATGGCCAGCAGCGATTTTGAGTACAGCGCGAATGTTTGGGAGCTAAGCAAAATCCCCTCCGCCTGTGCCCACTGCTCAAGCGCATGCAACCTCAATTACGAAGTCAAGCAGATCGGCATCGAGTCGGGCAGGGGCGAGCAGAAGATCTACCGTGTTACCAATGAAGCCGATCACGACGCTCTGTGCGGTGCGGGACGTTTTGGTTATGACTTTGAAAATAGCGTTACATGTAAGGACGAAACGGCGTTTGCTAAAGTCATCAAAGCATTCAAAGAGTCCAAATCGATCCGTTTTAGCTCGATGATCACGAATGAAGAGGCGTATGTGCTCCAGCAGCTCAAAGAGCGCCACGGCTACCGCCTGATCAACCCTGAAGCCAGAGCGTATCAGAAGTTTATCCGTGCCTTTTCAAGTGTGAGCGGTGCGTCGCTTTACAGCGGCGATCTGAAGCGTGTGGCGCAGAGCGACTACGCTGTTGTCATGGGCTGCGCGATCTCAAGCGATAACCCGATGGTGCGCTTCGCCCTTGCCCGCGCCGTGAACAACCACAAAGCTTATGTCGGACTCTTCCACCCGATCGAAGAGGAGGGTTTGCGCAATATCGTATCACAACATCTCAAGCACGAGGTGGGCAGCGAAGAGGCGTTGATGGCGCTCTTGTGCGAGACCTTCATCAGCGCTGCGGACAAGGTGACTTATGGTGCTTTGTTTGATACACTCGATGTGGGATATATCTGCGGCGAGAGCAGTGTGGGTGAAGAGGAAATTGAACGTCTGCGCCGCCAGCGCTTGCGCAAAAAAGCACCTGTTTTGGTGCTGGGAGCCGACCTTTATGCGCATCCAAGAGCCGAAAATATCGCCAAAATGGCCGGTTTGCTTGAGCGCTTTGGAGGGTTTGAAGTGGTGATCGTCCCTGGTGATACCAACACGATGGGGGTGGCGCTGATTTGTGATCTTGACAACGAGGCGCTCTCTCCCGTCGTTGGCTACAACGCGCCGGGCGATTGCATCTTGAGCGCATTGGGCGGCCGGGATCTCGATATGCCTGCGCTGAACCAGCAAGAGGGAACCTTCACGACTGTGAACAAAGAGGTGGTCCCGCTCAATGCCGCGCTACCCTATCACGGGTACGAGCTTAGCGATATCGCCAATGCGCTTGGGGTTGTATCGAAGCATGTGATCGACTTTACATGTAAGCTTCCCCAGCACAAAGGATACAGAGCAATCACATTTGACGACCTTCCCAATGCCTATCTCAATCATGGAGAGCAGGTGCGGGGTTACGCGCTAGAGTCCTTACATGTAACGCACAATGATGATGCCCCTGAAGCGATTGCGGATATTGAGGAGTACAACGGCACGGTGCTTTATCGCTGTAACCCGATTTCGCAGTTCAATCTCTTTACCGACAAGGCGCATCAGATCGTGGACCGCGCCGTGATTATGGGTTCAAGCCAGTTTGCCGATGCGGCGAAGATCAAAAGCGGTGAAGAGGTGGCCTTCGAGATTGAGGGTCAAAGGTATACGCGGATTTTCAAGGTGAGCAGCAAACTTAAAGGAACGGTGGCCTACCACCCCGATTTCGATAGCTTCGAGAAGAGCGCGGCGTATCGCTATCAAAAAGTCACATTTGAGAGGGTCTAATGGAACAACAAATTACGATTACCATTGATGGACGCGAGATTCAGACGCAAGAGGGCGAGTTTATTCTAAACGCTGCCCGTGCGAACGGTATCTTTATCCCTGCCATCTGCTACTTGACACGCTGCAGTCCGACGCTGGCGTGCCGCATCTGCCTGGTCGAAGCGGATGGCAAGCAGGTCTATGCGTGCAACGCCAAAGCCAAAGCAGGGATGAATGTTGTCACCAGCAATGAGAATATTCTCACAGAACGGCGCGCCATCATGGAGGTGTATGACGTCAACCATCCGCTCGAATGTGGTGTGTGTGATCAGTCGGGTGAGTGTGAACTGCAAAACTACACCCTTGAGATCGGCGTAGACACTCAGAGTTACTCGATCAAAGACACCCACAAACCGACGCAAAACTGGGGCCTTATCCACTACGACCCAGCGCTGTGTATTGTGTGCGAACGCTGCGTCACGGTGTGCAAGGACATGATCGGGGATGCCGCGCTCAAAACGGTAGCGCGCGGTGGGGATGCGATCCACGGCGAGTATAAGGCCAACATGCCTAAAGACGCCTACGCGATGTGGAATAAACTCAACAAATCGCTGATCGGACCTGCAGAGGGCGATGTGCTCGATTGTACCAACTGCGGCGAATGTACGGCGGTTTGTCCGGTCGGCGCGTTGGTGAGCAGCGATTTTCAATACCGCTCCAATGCATGGGAGCTACGCTCCATTCCCGCCACCTGCGCCCACTGTAGCGCGGGATGTCAGCTCATGTACGACGTGAAGCACACCTCTATCGCGAACAGTGATGAGATGATCTACCGCGTCAAAAACGATTGGAATTATGTTTCGCTTTGCGGCGCGGGACGCTACGGTTTTGATTTTGAAAACCGCGTTACATGTAAGGATGAGACGGCGTTTGCATCGGCAATT
>DZBC01000070.1 GCA_022729835.1 Sulfuricurvum sp.
AGCGTTGCGGTACTTGGCGGTAAGCATGCGGTGAGCTTGCAAGGGGAGAGTTTTGATATTAAGATTCCAGCCGGCATCAAGTCTGGTGAGAAGATGCGTGTGCGCGGCAAAGGCAAAAGCATGCAGGGGCGCGTGGGGGATCTCTATCTTAAGATCGATATCGCGCCTAGCGCTGATTATGTCAGAGAGGGGGATGATCTGGTTAAGACCTTTGACGTTCCCTTACATGTAGCGCTCTTTGGCGGCAAGGTGAGCGTGATGACGCTGGAAAAAGAGATTACGCTAAAGATCCCCCAAAACAGCAAAAATGGTCAGCGTTTTCGGGTCAAGGAGATGGGGGTGCCCAGCCGCCAGGGCCAGCAACGCGGTGATTTACACCTGAAAGTCAATATTGTCCTGCCGAGCGTCGAATCGCTAGACCCTGAACTTGCTGACATGATGAATTCTAAACTTCCTAAGGAGTAGCCGATGAACCATCACCATTATGACGAGCCGGTCTATTTGATCAGTATCGTTGCCAAGATTTTGGAGATTCACCCCCAGACGCTTCGCCAATATGAGCGCGAAAATCTTATTCAGCCTTCGCGCTCAAACGGCCGTATTCGCCTCTATTCCCAGCGCGATATCGACAAAATCAAGCTCATTTTGCGTCTGACACGCGACATGGGGGTCAATCTTGCCGGAGTGGATGTCGTGCTGCGTCTGAAAGATCAGATGGAGATAATGGAGATGGAGATG
Organism: Sulfuricurvum sp.; assembly: GCA_022729835.1. Classification (GTDB taxonomy): domain Bacteria; phylum Campylobacterota; class Campylobacteria; order Campylobacterales; family Sulfurimonadaceae; genus JAFGUB01. The sequence goes on from DZBC01000070.1 coordinate 739, forward strand.
GCAGAGCTACGCCACGCGCTGAGCGTAGCCAAAAACGCCAAGAGCGTTCCGCCTGAGAAGGCGCTGGTAACCAAAAAAAGCGTTTACGAGATGATCATTTTTGAAGAGTCCAAAAAATAAAAAACGACTGCTTACTCTTGTAGGCGCGTGATGTTGGCTCCAAGCGCTCTGAGTTTGAGTTCAAGCCCTTCGTAGCCACGATCCAGATGGTAGATGCGGTGGACGTCGGTGGCACCTTCGGCGGCAAGCGCGGCGAGTACCAACGCACTTGAAGCACGCAGATCAGTGGCCATGACATCGGCCCCAAAGAGTGCGGCGGGACCTACAACTGTGGCGACATTGCCGCTGAGTTTGATCTCTGCACCAAGGCGTTGAAGCTCGCTGACGTGCATGAAGCGGTTTTCAAAGAGGCGCTCTTCGATGGATGAGGTGCCATGCGCTTGGGTGGCCAAAGCGAGAAATTGCGCTTGCATATCGGTGGGAAACGCTGGATACTCTTGCGTAACGATAGAGACCGATTTGATACGTTCGGCGGGGAGTATTGTAATGGTGTCGGCAGTTGTCTCAAAGCCAAAGCCCATCGAGCGCAGTTTGGCGACGACGGCGTCGATGTGATCAGGGCGGACATGGGTGAGGGTGATGCGGCTACGGGTAATGGCTGCGGCGCACAGATAGGTACCCGCTTCGATACGGTCGGGAATAATGTCGAAGGGTTCGATTTCGATGAGTCTGCGATCGGTGCCGTAGATGACCAGCTCTTGGGTGCCGATGCCCTCAATCCCTACGCCGCTTCGGCGCAATACTTCACACAACTGCACCACTTCGGGTTCACGCGCGGCGTTGGTAATAACAGTTTTGCCTTTGGCTAGAGCGGCGGCCATAACAATGTTGGCGGTGCCGGTGACGGTAATCTTGTCAAAGATGATATGCGCACCCTTGAGTCCCTGCGGTGCTTCGGCATAGACGTAGCCGCCTTTGATGGTGATCTGTGCGCCCATCATTTCTAGTGCTTTGAGGTGTAGGTCGATGGGGCGTTGTCCGATGGCGCAACCGCCGGGCAGGGAGACTTCGCAGTGTCCTTCACGTGCGAGCAGAGGGCCAAGGACAAGGATAGAGGCGCGCATCGTTTTGACGATTTCGTAGACGGCGCGGGTGTGGATGATGGTTTGGGTGTTGATGGTGACGCTGTGATCACCCATCGTGTAGGTGGCGCCGAGGTGTTCGAGCAGTTTGAGTAGGGTTTTGATGTCCTTGACGGCGGGCAGGTGGTTGAGTGTTACGTCGTTTTTGGCCAGCAAGGTCATGGCAATCAGCGGCAATGCGGCATTTTTTGCTCCTGAGATGGGCACACTGCCTGATAAGGTGCAAGGGCCTTCGATACGTAGATAATCCATAGGAGTCCTGTGAAAAGATATGTTGGCATTATAGAGCGACTGCTATAATAGAGCGCTAAAAAAGGAGACGCCGTGGTATCTGCACTTGATCGACTCAAGGATCTGACCTCGAAAATTTCGAGCTACGAACTGACCCGAAAAGAGAATCTTAAGCGTTTAGAGCGCCTATTTGTGGAGCTTGGCATCCATGAAAAGGTTGATCCCTTTGAGGCTATTTTCGACTTTAAAGCGATTAACCTAACGGGCGTGTCGCTCACGCCTGAAGCACTTGGCGAGATTCAAGAAGGGCGGTATGTGCAGATGATCGCCATCACCTACGATGCGCAAGCGGTTGTCAAAAATCGTAACCGTTCATTGGGCTATTTTGGACGCTCCGAGAAGATTGATCCAGAGCGTAAGGCGGCGGTGGTGACTTTTATTCTATCTTGGCGTTTTGAAAAGAGCTTTCGTACGCTGGAACATTACAACGCTTTGTTGGGTGCGCATCTGCACGTGAAATGATAGATTTGTATCTACGATTGTGGCTTTATTGGCTCTTTTGGCTCTTTTTGTACAGTCTGGTTGCGGCTGTACTGGTGGATATGGTGCTGGTTGGCAGCATCTATCTCATCAAGGGTGCGCCGAGTCTGGATGAGCAGGTCCGCAGAGCATTGGGTTCGATGGTCCTGACGATTTTCGGGCCGCTTTGGAGTATGGTGCTGATTGGAACGCAACTCATTGTGTTACGCCGGATGATGCAGCGCTGTTTTGGTGGAAAGCGGATGATTTTGCTTACATGTAAAGGGGATGAGCGTATCTGGCCCGTGGGTTTGGGTGATGTATTGTCGGTCTGGCGACGTTGGGTGGTGCTGATTGCGTGGATGGTGATGATCGAAACGGTACTTGTGATCGGTGGGCGTAGCCTTTTGGGTATGTCGGTGATCGGAGGTGGGTTGGATATCCCGACGGTAGGGATCATGATTGTTTTGGCGGTGTCGCTCTCCTTACCGCTGATGATGATACGCTGTCGACGTATTCGGGTGAGCAAATGCTGATTTTTTTGGATCTGGAGACGACGGGTTTAGAGCGAACGGATCGCATCTGCGAGGTGGGGTTGATCATGCAAGAGGGTGAGCAACTCACCTTGCACACTGAGCGGATTAAGCCGCCGCGCAAAATCCGTCCCGGTGCTTCAGCGTTGCACCACATCACCAACGAAGCGCTTACCCAAGCGCCGACATTTGAGCAGTCGCAAAGCGCGCAGTGGCTAAAGCGGCTTAATGACGGCGCCCACATGCTTGTCTCGCACCATATCGCTTTTGATCTACAGATGCTTGAAAATGAGGGTGTAGTGTGGCAGGGTGAGATGGTCGATACGCTCAAGTGCGCCCGTGTTTTGATCGATGAGTGCGAGAGCCATGCGCTACAATTTTTGCGGTATGAACTGCGTCTTTATCGGCATGAAGAGGCACTATCACAGTCGCTGGGTATACCACTCGCGGCCCACAGCGCGGCCAGTGATGCCTTACATGTAAAGATGCTTTATGACTATCTTGGCACCATGTCGCAAGATTTGGCGACGCTTAGCAAGACGCCACAGATGATCAAGCGGTTTATGTTTGGAAAGTACAAAGGGCGTTTGATCGAAGAGATTGCTTTGAGAGAGCCGGGCTATCTGCGCTGGATGCTGGAGCACACCCGAGATCTGGATGAGGATCTGCGCTATAGCCTGCAACACTATCTAGGTCAGTGACCTTATTCAAGGAGGAACCGTGAAGGTTGCCATACAATGCGTCTCGCCTCTGCTGCAGCGCAGTTTAGAGTTGTTTCTTAAAGATCGGCTGAGTTCGCTTAAGCAGTGTGATGTCGTGATTCGTGATCGTTTCGGTGCCGATGTGGGGCATCCCCAGTTTGTGATCGCTCAGACGCCTGAGGCACAACTTGGCAAGCCCTTTTCGAAGTCGCAGTTGTTGTTGGCTTTGGAACAGTTTGTTGGCACTAAAGAGGTACGCATGGCGCTTTTGACAATGGACGAGCTTTTGGAGACTCCGACGGGTGAGGGGCTTAAGGTGCTTGAAACGCGTATCATAAGTCTGACACAGGCGTATCAAAACGATCTGATTCGTCTTATCAGGGAGCATTATGAGCAACACTAAGGGAATCTACAAAACCATTATCGCCGGAGTGTTCAAGGGCAAAAAAATCTACCTTCCTTCCAAGGAAACGACCCGCAGTTCCAAAGGAATCGTGCTTGAGTCGCTCTTTAACACGATTCAGTTTGAGATCATCGATGCCACGTTTGTGGAGCTCTTTAGCGGTAGCGGTTCGGTCGGCCTTGAGGCGCTAAGCCGTGGAGCGGGGCGCGTTATTTTTATGGAAAAAGATGCTGAAGTGCTCAAGGTTCTCTACAAAAATATCGACCAAACCGATCCGTCGCGCACAGAGGTGATACGGGGCGATACTTTTGCCAATATCACTCAGGTGCTCAAGGCGCTTGAGCGTCGTGGCGAGAGGGCTTATTTCTACATCGATCCCCCCTTTTCGTATCGTGAGGGGATGGAGGCGATCTATGATCAAACCATCGCATTGATCGCCGCATTGACACCTGAGACGGTCCGCATGATCATTATTGAGCACATGAGTACGCTGGAGCTTGACGCGCAGATTGGCGGTTTTACATGTATCAAATCCAAACGTTTCGGGAAAACTTCACTGAGCTATTACATGTAATACATCTGGAACGCCGTTTGCTTTTGCCTTGTACTAGTTCAAGGACGGCAGATGAGAATTCTAGGGTTTATCCTCTTTTTGATCACGATGCTTCACGCCGCAAAGATCAGCGACGTAGCCAATGTGGTCGGTGTGCGTGACAACCAATTGATCGGCTATTCGCTGGTAGTCGGTTTGAAAAAAACCGGAGACGGCACCACATCGCAATTTACCCTGCAGTCGATCTCCAACATGCTGCGCGCCATGAACATCGACATGGCTCCTGCGGATATCAAATCCAAAAACGTCGCGGCGGTCGTGGTAACGGCCAAACTCGCCCCATTTTCACGTCAGGGCGATAAGTTTGATATCTTAGTCTCTTCCATCGGCGACGCCAAATCGCTTGAAGGCGGCACATTATTGATGACGCCGCTCAAAGGAGTGGATGGCAAGATTTACGCGCTGGGACAAGGCCAAGTGAGCATCGGCGGCAAAAACAACCGTGGCGGAGCCGAGAGCCATCCGACGGCAGGTATGGTCTTTGGCGGTGGAGTCGTTGAGCGTGAAATCATCCATGACTTGCATTCTCAAGAGCGCATCACACTCTCGCTCAAAGAGGCGAACTTTGCCAACGCGGTCGCCGTCCAAAAAAGCCTCAATAAGCGCTACAGTGCGGAGGTGGCTGTGGCGATCGATCCGCGCACGATTGTCTGTAACCGCCCCAAAGAGCTCTCGATGGTCGAATTTCTAGCGCAAGTTGAAGCCACCTCTATCGATTATCAAAGCACCTCGCGGATCGTCATCAACGAACGCACCGGTACGATCGTGTCAGGGGTCGATATCGAGGTCAAACCCATCGTCATTACCCACGGTGACATTACCATCAAGATCCGCTCCGATGAGGTGATGCCTGAAGTGGAGGGGAGTGTGAAGATCGATCCTAATATGTCCATTGGGCTCAACGAAAACGAACTCTATACCAAAAAAGGGACGACGACAGTGGCCAACATCACCCGGTCACTCAAAAAAATGGGGGCTTCGCCTAAGGACATCATTTCGATTCTCGAAGCGATGAAGAGCGCCGGAGCCATTTCGGCTGAATTGGAGGTGATGTGATGGACGGTATTTCACAGGCGATGATGGCCAAAGAGGCGTCGCAGGTTCCCACGGTGGAACGCTCAAGCGATGCCGCGCAGCTCAAGGAGAAGAGTGATCAATTTGAGGCCATTATCATCAAAATGATGCTTGATAATGCGCTAGAGGAGACCGACAAGGGACTCTTTGGCAGCAAAGACCCAGGGGATCGTATCTATAAGTCGATGTACCGCGAGGAGCTGGCCAAAGCGAGCGCGGGAAGTTTTGGGTTTTCGGAGCTGCTTTTTGGCTATCTGAGTGAGAAAAGAGACTAAAGTTTTGTTCTACCGTGCCGATATTGGGTTTATAGTTGATCAACCCAAAAACGCCCCATTTCAGGGCTTAAGAAGGATTCGAGATGATTTCTCAAGTCACTGCGTCGGTAGCCAACGCTCTTTATTCAGAGAGTGGCAAACAAGTATCCAAGGGCAGTAGTGTCACCAAGCAAGGGGACAGCAGTCGGATCGATCAGATCAGATCCGAAATACAAAAGGGTGAGTATCGTGTCGATCTCGACAAGCTTGCCCAAAAGATCGCCGAAGAGCTAATGCCCTGAGGCTACAACCACAGAGGAGTTAATGATGTTAGAGCACCATCTTCACAGCGCTGCCAAGGATCTTCAAGATTTGATCGCTATCTCCAACAGCGACATTGAAGATATACGGTTGGCGCGGCATGATGATCAATTTGCACGGCTGGAGATGAAAGCCGAGCGCCTCAAAAGTTTTGAGGCCAAAAAAGCGATGATTGATCATGAGATCTCCAAAAAGATGAGTGCGCATCCGCAGATGGGACTTTCAGAACTTTTGAGTCCTTTGGAGCATCAGGCGCTTGAAAAGCTCAAAAGCAACCTAGCGTCACTTCGAGAAGTCAATCAGCACTATGCAAAGATGGTCGCCAGCGTCGGCGCTTTTTATAACGCCTTGCTGGAGCGGGTGGTACCTACCGAGATGCAAGGGTATAAAAAAGTGGTCTCCCAAGAGGCCTCCTTTTTGAAAGTGAGGGTGTAATGGCTTCTATTTTTAATGCCCTGCACATTGGCTACAGCGGTCTCAATGCCGCGCAAGTAGGCATCAACGTTACGGGTCACAATATCGCCAATGCCGATACCGAGGGCTATACCCGTCAGCGCGTTGTCACACAAGCATCCAAATCCAGCACACTCATGACGGGGGTGAGCGGAAACGGCGTGAGCATCACCGAGATCGCACGGGTTTTTGATGCCTATGTATATGACCGCTATGTCTCTGTGAGCGAGAGTAAAACCAACTCCGACTTCAAGCGCGATGCCCTAGAGACACTCTCGAGCTATTTTCCCGAAATCGATGGTGTGGGGGTCAAAGCCGATCTAAACCGATACTTCAATTTATGGCAATCGTTTGCCGATAATCCTGACAACGAAGCGATGAAGATCGCCCTAGCACAACAGACGCAAACCCTCTCGCAAAACCTTTTTCAGACCCGCCAAAAGGTGGTGACACAGCAAGGCACGCTTGATCAGCAGATGGTGACACTGGTGGACGAAGTCAATAAAATTGCCAAAGAGATCGCTTCGCTCAACATCTCAATCAATGAGGTTGAAAGCACCAGCACGGACAATGCCAATGATCTGCGTGATCGACGCAGTTTGCTTGAAAAGAGCATGGCTGAACTTATCGGGGCAGAGTCATTTGAGGGGCTAATCGAGACCAACACGCCGGTCGATCCCAATATCGCGATAAAAAGCGGTAGCTATTCCTTACATGTAGCGGGGTTCAACATTGTAGATGGGGGCACGTTTCATCCCATCGGTGTTACGACGGTAAGTGATGCGGGTGGTTTTCACGATCTGTATTACGAACGACAAGACGGTGTCAAAATCCCCTTTGAGCAGAGCATCAAAGGGGGCAAGATCGGTGCGATACTGGAGCTACGCGGTAGCGAGCGCAACAGCATCACTGGTGAAGCCGAAAACGGTCTGTTGCAAGATACGGTAAATTTGCTTGACAGCTTCGCTGCGGGAGTGATTGAGCACACCAACAACATCTACGCTCAGAGTGCCACCACATCGATGCGCTCTGATAAGCAGGGCTTTGATGAGACTGTGCCGCTACGCAACAGCGGACTCAATATCAACAACGGTAGCTTTGATTTGACGGTGTATGACAACAGCGGCAATGTAGTGGCTACGCGTACCATTTCGATTGAGAGTGCTACCGCCTTTGGTGATTCGGCCACACCCAGCAGTATTATTGGCCAGATTTCGATGCTCGCTGATGACAACAACGATGGCAGCGGGATCAACGATATCGACGATTTGATGCATGCGGAGTTCAACAGCGGCTACTTTTCGCTCTCCCTGCAAAGCGGTTTTGAGGCAAAAGGTTATAGTTTTTCTATCGTTGATAACGGCACCAACTTTGCCGGAGCGCTCGGGACGCACCGCTTTTTTGAGGGCAATGACGCACGGACGATCGGACTAGAATATGATCTGGCACAAGATACGTCGAAGATTTCTGCCGCAGCCATCCCAGTTGCGGGAGACAACAGCATCGCCACTCAGATGGTGGACATGCAGTTTCGAGACCTCACTTTTTATCAGGAGAGCGGCGCCACTACGGATTCGGTATACGGCTATTTCGACGCTATCGTCACATCGGTCGGTACCAAAACCAACGCCGAGATCATCCGCAACGATTCGTTGCTTGCACAGTTTAACAGCATCGCCATGGAGTACGAGTCGGTCTCCAAGGTGAGTTTGGATGAGGAGTTGACCAACCTGATCCGTTATCAGACCTCTTATGGAGCCGCTGCAAAGGTCATTAGCACCGTAGATCAGATGATGACGACACTACTGGGCATCAAGCAGTAACTGTATGCCAAGGCTGAGCGTTACACTGCTGTTGCTCATCGTCATGTCGGTTCTGTTTGGCGGTTGGCTCTATCCTCATAGCCCTTATCTGCTGAGTGCCGATACGATTTTACTGCCGCCCTCATGGGAGCATCCGTTTGGTACGGATCGTTTGGGACGCGACCTGTTGGCGCGCATTATCGAAGGCGGCAGGGTCTCTATGGTGATCGGAATCGGCAGTGCGCTCATCTCCTCTTTGTTAGGACTTGTGCTGGGGGCGACAGCGGGCTATTTTCAGGGGAAGGTGGACAAGGTTTTTGTGGTTATGGTGGATCTCTTTTTAACCTTTCCGACCTTCTTTTTACTGCTTGCGCTGGTGAGCTATGTGAACGCTTCGGTGTGGGTACTGATTTTTATCATCTCCGTCACGGGGTGGATGACGACGGCGCGACTGATTCGCTCCGAGAGCTTTGCCATCACGCAGCGACCCTACATCAAGATTTTGGGTATCGGCGGGGTTTCACGCAGTAAAATCATCTTCAAATACTACGCACCGTTGCTTGCGCCGATTGTATTGGTGAGTTTCACCTTCGGTGTAGGCGGAGCTATTTT
>DZBC01000071.1 GCA_022729835.1 Sulfuricurvum sp.
CGTATCAGGCCGTTGACGGCGCGGCGCAGCGCAAAGGGGTCGCGTGAGCCGGTCGGGAGCTGATTGATGCTAAAGAGTCCCAGCAAGGTATCGAGCTTGATCGCCATTGCGACTAGGGCGCCAAGCAGCGTTGAGGGCAGCGCACTCTCTTCGCCCGATGGCAGATACTGCTCCTTGATGCCAAGCGCCACCTCCGGCGCTTCGCCCAAAGCCAGCGCATAGTAGCTCCCCATGAGTCCTTGAAGCTCGGTAAACTCATAAACCATCTCACTCATCAAATCGGCCTTGGCCAGAGCGACGCTGCGGCGTAGTAAAGCCTGATTCTCTTCAATGCTTTTACCGTTTTGCGCCGCGATTTGTGCGCCGTAACGCTCAAATAGCGAGAGCGCAATCTGCTCTTCGCGCGCTATCTTATCTTTGAGTGTGCCTAGACCGTTGATGAAGACCACCTTCTCAAGCCCCTGCGTCGAAAGTCCGCGCCGCAGGTCGTTTTCATAGAAGAAGAGCGCGTCGGAGAGGCGCGGGCGCAACACCCGCTCGTTGCCTTCGATCACTTTGGAAAAATCGTCGCACAAGGCGTTGCTCACCACCACAAAGCGGTTTTGCAGCACCCCGTCTTTAAAGACCGGAAAGTAGCGCTGATGCTCTTTCATGGAGGTGATGATCGCCTCAGGCGGCAGACGCAAAAAGGCCTCATCGAAGCTGCCCAGCAGTACCGTAGGCTGTTCTGTGATGGCGACCACTTCGCCCAGCAGCGCCTCGTCTACCTCGATCTCAAAGCCTTCGCGCGCACTTAGCTGTGCAAACTCTTCAAGGATTTTGCGGCGTCTAAGCTCGGGAAAGAGTGTCACCCTGCCCTCTTCGAGCGCCTCGAAATAGTCGTGCGGCGTGCTTACATGTAAGGGTTCAAAGCTGTGCATCCGGTGTGCATAGGTCTGCGCGCTCGAGCGTACCCCAAAGAGCTCCATATCGATCAGACGCTCGCCTAGCAGCACGTTGATCCAGCGCACGGGGCGGATAAAACTCTCAGAGAGACTACCCCAGCGCATACTTTTGCCAAACGAAAGCGACGCGAGCCACCCTTGAATCATGGACTCCAGCAGCGCTTCGCTCGGCTGACCCGCGTGGACTTTGCTGTAGTAGAGCACCTCTTTGCCTCCCTTGACACTGCGACCGACCTGCTCTAAGCTGACGCCGCACTTTTTGGCAAAGCCTTCGGCTGCCGGAGTGGCGACACCGTTTTTGTAGGCCACATCGACCGGAGCGCCGAACAGCTCCTCGACGCGCTCAGGCTGCATGGCGGGAAATTCGCGGTGCCACAGCACCAGACGGCGGGGGGTGTAGTAAAACTCAAACGCGCACATCAGCGAAGCAGCCGAAAGCGAATCGGCCCATTTGCGCTCAATGTGTTCTAGTTCGTTTAGCAGGGGGAGCGCCGGTAGCTCTTCGACGCCGATTTCAATCAAAAGGGTTTGCAACATCGTATGGTTCCAGAGATGATAAAGTAGGCGGATTTTAGCGCCCGCTTGGTTAAAAACGGCTTGTTTCTTAGGTGGGGATTAAAGAGGATAATTTTTATCTTTTTTATGTTTGCTTAAAACTAAGAAGCGTTACAATAGCTCCGTTTCAAATCAAAAAAAGGAAGTTTCATGCCAAAAATCAACCGCTATGTCGATATCGACACCATCGAACGCGAAGCCAAAAAAGACTACATCGACCGCCACTCACCGTTCATCCACTGTGAGAGCACCGCAAAAGCCGGAGCACCTTTTGCAGTCACCGTCAAAATGGGCAAAGAGTACACCCACCCCGATGATTTCGACCACTTCATCGAAGGCATCCAACTCTACAACGGCGAAACCCTCCTTGCCAAAGCGGAGTTCGTGGCAGGTATGCTCGGCGGACAAGACCACAAAGGCCAAGCCACCGTTACGTTCAACGTCCTCCCCAAGGGCAAGAAAATGACCTTCGTCGCGCAAAGCTACTGCACCAAACACGGTGTCTGGGAATCTGACCCTGTAGAAGTTTCTGTCGCTGAGTAAGTTAAAGCCCTAGTTTTAGGGCTTTATATACCGGTTTGCTTAACATCTCCTCTATCTTCTCCACAACCATCTACTTCACCAACGCAACTTAATTTCTCGATAATCTACACAGGTTTGAGACGAAAAATAGTACAATATAAGGAAGTATACTTACTATTTATAAAACCATAAAAAGAACTATGATGAAAAATTTACTGCTTGAGCAAAATCCTCACTGGCAAAACAGAGTAACGCAGTATGCCCGCAGAGAAGCGTTTGATCAACTGATCAGGTATCTTGATACCAAGCATATCATCACGATCACCGGAATCCGGCGATGCGGCAAAAGTACACTGGCCAAATCCGCGATCAACCATCTTATCGATCAAGGAACGAATCCCAAAAACATTCTGTTTGTCAACCTTGAACAGCCGCAGTTTCTGGAATATCGCCACGACGCTTCCTATTTGGGCGTTATCTATGACGAATATCTCAAACTGGCCGATCCCAAGGGGCAAATCTACGTCATCTTCGATGAAATCCAGTTTTTCGAGAACTGGCAAGTCTACATCAAGAGCCGATATGAAAGCGGCGGTGTCAAGTTTATCATCACGGGTTCCAATTCGTCGATGCTCTCGGGCGATCTGGCTACGCTGCTGACAGGTCGAAGCCTCAATATTCATCTCAACACCTTTTCGTTTCGAGAGTACCTTGGTGCGCTCGGGATCGAGTTTGACGACCCGATCAAACGCCTGAGCAACCGTATCGCCATAGCGCGGGCCAAAGAGGAGTATCTTTTGTGGGGCGGTTTTTATGATGTTTTTAGCACGGCAGATACCTTGGTCAAAAAAGAGATCCTGATCGGGTATGTCAAAAATATCATCTACCGCGATATTGTTCCTCGCTACAGCATACGCAACAGCGAGGTGCTGGAGCGCTTATTTTTCTATCTGCTTTCCAACACAGGCGCGATGCTCAATTATCAAAGCCTCTCACAGATCTTTGCGGTAAGCGATAAAACGATCAAAGAGTACATCCACTATTTCGAAGAGGTGTTTTTGCTTCAACGCATAGACAGGTTCCATACAAAGCCCAAAGAGCGGATCAAATCAACCAAAAAAATCTATGTCGGCGACAACGGCTTTTTGCAGATCGCACCGCGCCACTCCCCCAATCTGGGCATGGCGCTGGAAAATCTCGTCTTCAACACCCTCTACAGCCAAAACCCAAACGTCACCTACATCAAAGAGACCTACGAAATCGATTTTGCTCTCCAAAACGTGCTCTATCAGGTCTGCTACGACATCCGCGACGAAAAGACAAAAAAGCGGGAACTGGGTGCATTCGCCTACTACAACGCCCCTGATCGGCAGTATCGACTCATCACGTTTGACACCGACGAAACCATTCAAATGGATGAACGAACAATCCACGTAGAGAGTATCGAGCAATTTTTGTTGGGAGAGGTCGCACACATAACTCCTTTGGATAATACAAAATACTACTGACTTAAGTGGACTTATGCAGTCCACTTAATGAGCTGGCGGAAAAATAGACGCAAGACAATTGATGTCCATGTTTGACTTTATACTTTCTCCATATCTACTTAGGAGAAATATCATGAAAGCACGAAACGAGTTGCAGTTTAGCCTCAGCATCAACGGTATTCCGGTCAAAGTCGGCAAAGCGTTACAAGAGGCAATAGCAGACAAGATCACAGACGTTGGAGAAAATCTCAAACTTTTTGAGGTGCTCGCCACTTCACCGTGTATGGAAGTTAGAAAGTCCATTGCACGTAAAGATACCCAGAGCAAACAGATCATTGAGACCCTGATCGATGACGAGTGTGCGAGTGTTGTTAATGTCTTGACCGGCAACAGAGATGCACTTAAATTGATGAGTGAAGATCAAGTATTACACATCATCTCGCAAGGCGATAGCGAAATCGTCAACAACCTATCGTGTGGACTTGATAAGCTTGCAGAGTGTGATACCTGCAGGATCGCCGAGCGACTTAGCACCTATCCTGACCCGATGGTCCGCGAACAATTGACATGGAAGTGGTGTCATGGGACTACACCCAAAAACATTATCAAAAAGCTGACACAAGACAGTGACCCTGATGTGGCCGCAGCCGCCAAAGAAGCCTTGGGGGAGTCGTGATGAAATGAATATATAAGATACCGCTGACGCTCTTATGTCTGGCTATAAAGTTTTTTACTTTAACATGTCATGAGCACATCAAAGAGGGCATAAATTACCTCTATGACTTTCTATCATAGAGGCACACGCTAGCTTAGAAGCTTGATTATTTCATCTGTTAAAAGTTTAGTCCGATCTTCGATATTTTCAATTGTCCAAGCTGTTTTATCTTTCAGGTATTCATTGATTTTTACATTACCACTTTGCAAGCCAACATCATTACCATTTTCTTTAATTGAACTTTTATCATTAAAAGATTTGTTTGATAATGTTGAGTTATAGCAAGTAAGTGTTAAGTTCCCAAGCCTATGAAGATACGTTTTCCTTGTATCTACATCAATGTTAATCCAATCTGTTTTTGAATCTGGATTTTGTGGCATTATATGTTCAATACTCCAAATTAATTTTTGGTTATTACTCAAAGCCCAAAAATCAACTTCACTTTCTTTTGTCCTTTTAGATTTTTCTAGCTTCGTTAATAAACATCTCGTTGCTCCAGTATTAATTGTATATATATCTCCAGCAATTAGCAACTCTTGAAATTTGTCATCACTTGAATATCTTTCTTTTGTCATCAAAAAAGATTTAATAACATCCAAGTCATAATTTTTTTTATATAGTTGACTCACCAAATCTAAAAATATTTGGTCTAATTTATTTGTCGCAGGATAATCAGTTAAATGCCTTCTGATAAACCAGTTTTCTAAAAAATTTAACAAACTAGTAAAATCTTCATCTTTTTTGACTGAAAATAGATATAAAAGTAGTACGTAAGACGGAGCAACACCTAATCGTTGTAAATCTATAAACTTGTTTTTATACTTCAAAAAACTGTTTGTATAATGTATCTTCTCAGGGGCCACAAGAAGTGTATATATCTTTGATTTTTCAATCAATTCATTAAATATAAAAAGTACATCTTTTTTGATATACTCAGAATATATTTTTATGATATTTGATTTTGTTGCTTTAGTAAAATTGGACTTTTTAACTTTGCTATCATTTTGAAATGCATGATAATAGTGTCTCAGATACCTCACTTGGTCTTCATAGCTTTCTATATTTTTTACTATGGTCTGCCATTGATTGTTTATTTCTTCTGGATTTTCTCCAATTTCACCAATAATAGAATTTTTTATTAAATCTATTGGGGTCAATGGCATACCACGGTTATTAATACTTTCAAATAATGTGAATGCAGACGCTATATCTATTACATCAATTTTAACTATCATTGCTGAAGATACTTTTTTTAAAAACTCAAAAATATTTTTAATTGAATATGATGCTCCCCCATCTTCATTAGGTTCTAAAAGTCTAAATTTAAAATATTCATATGCTTTGCTAATTCTTCTATTGCCAAAATTTTTTGGTTGCTCAGGTTGATTAACCAATTTATTGATAGATAGTAAGTATATATAGTCATCATAGTTTTGATTTTGAATTGACAATGTGAGTCTAGGTCGAAAATCTTTTAAAAAAATGTATTTTTTTAGTCCACTCCAAAGTGTTGCATATTCTTCATTCTTACCTAAATCCAAAATTCTATCATTTGGATTATTCTCATTATGTATGTTTATGATATGCAATAAACTGCATAAAAGTATAGAAATCGTAGTAAGTCTTTGTTGCCCATCAATGACACTAAGACATTTATTTTCTTCACCAATACAAATTATAGAACCTAAAAAATACCCTGGGTCATTTTCATTTATGTCATCAAAAAGATTTTCCCATTGTTCTTTACCCCATGAGTATTCTCTTTGATACGGTGGAATTTCATAAATCAACTCTTTATTATTATCATCTTTACCTAATAATTTTTCTATAGGTATATTTTTTGCATTTTTAATCATTAGTACCCTTTTTTTGTTTTATTTTAAAATTCATCTACCACTCTCCTTCACTTTATTTAAAATCTTCATCATCGCCAAAGTATCTAGTTTACAGTACCCTAGCAAGTATTTCTGTACTCTTGTTTTATTTTTTATCCATGTTTTCTAACTTTGCATAGCTTCGCTTCCTTAGTGGACTAAGTCTAACTCATTATTCGCTTTTTTCATCTCAGGCACAAGTACCGGAAGACTTTTTTATCGGGTAGCTTCCTTGCATACTAGATTCATAGTAGTGCCTATTTTGACATGAAACCATGAGCTCTTTGATGCTATCGTGTATCGCCATAAGCTTTACATGTAAGTCTGGATAAACTTCAGCCACTCTTTTGATCACTCCCTTTTCAAATCCCATGCAAAATATCTATTGTACTTTTTTGGGTTTTAAACTCTTTTGATTTTTCAGCCATGTCATCATACCGCATAAAAGAGCTACCGCTTTTTGCTGTTTTGGTTCTAGTCCATCCCACACTCCGATTTCGCTTTGGCAAAATGCCCGATCAATCTCCAGCGCGAGGCGATAGACAGCATTTGTCCAGTTGTTTCTTTATAATGCCAATAACAACACATCAGGAGCACGCATGAAAAAAATACTCTATATCGATATGGACAATGTGCTGGTGGATTTTCCAAGCGGGATAGCACGGCTGGAGCCGCTGCAGCGAGAGGCGTATGAAGATCGTTACGACGACGCACCGGGAATCTTCTCTCTCATGGACCCGATGCCCGGAGCGGTCGAAGCCTATCTGGAGCTGGCACAACTCTTTGATACCTACATCCTCTCGACGGCACCCTGGAACAATCCTAGCGCATGGAGCGACAAAGTACTCTGGGTACAACGCCACCTCACACAAGCCGCCTACAAACGACTGATTCTTACCCACAACAAACATCTCAATATTGGAGACTATCTTGTCGATGATCGGCTCAAAAACGGCGCAGACCGTTTTGCGGGTGAACATATCCACTTTGGTACCGGGCGCTTTCCCGATTGGCCTAGCGTCGTAGCGTATCTCAAAGAAAGCTACGGCGACAGGCCTATTTGACCTTTCCGCCTAGCTCTTCCGCAGCCCAGTAGAGCGGTTGGAGCAAATTAACGCCTATTAGTGCGGCTGCATCCTCATCATTCGTATTGATCTGCTGCAGTTGTGCTATCACTTGACCGAAAAGCGGGTCTGTGTTGGCGTATGCGGCTTCGATGAATGAACCGTGTTCCTGTTTGTTTTTAAAGGTCATACCATTCTTCCATGCAACACGCTCAAGCCCCTCAAAGGTCAGTTCAAAGCGCATATCCTGCTGAATCGTCCACTGAAAGGTATAAACGGCTTCCTGAAGCTCAAAAAAAGGCTTTAGCTCCTTGGTATGCTTCTCCTGCGAAGCGGCTGCGGCGTTTTTGAACCGCTCCAAAAATCCAAAATCTTTTTGCTTACATGTAAACTGCACGACCTCTTTGGTGTTGGCCGTTTCAAAGGCTTCCCATCGCTTCTCTTGGCACACATGCCAGTGATCCATTGCCGCTCCGACCGTGATCGATTTGTCAAAGTGCATATAACCGTTTTTGACGACATCCTCACTGCGTTGCGTGCAGCCGGTCAGTAGCGCGGTTCCCACCAAAACAACCATTGTCATAGATCTCATACTCTCCCCTTATATATTGGATATTTTGGTATTGTACGGGTCGATATGGTCAATAAATGTCTTGATTTTCGATGACTAAAAGCCGCTCAAGCCTTCAGATAACCGCTGATGCGCTCTTCAAACGCCTCTTTGAGGGATTGCGGTTCAATCACGCGCAGATGAGGAAGCCAATACCCGAGTAAACCGAAAATCTCGTGCATATTGGTAATTTTGATGATAATCTCCGCCGAGCCGTCGGGCAGTTTGTAAAGTTTTTGCTTGGGGTTGATCGGTTTACGTTCAAAAAAAATGGCAATCTCACGCGCAGCGTGAAGGGTCACTTCAAACGGTTCGCTGGCCGGATCAAACCAAATACCCATAGAATCTTCGGCCAACTCGCGGACGCGCTTGTCTAACTTGAAGCGCTCATCATGCAGCGTGCATGACCGAATCTCTTTGAGGTAAAACTTCTTTACCACTGCTTCATGTTCACACAGCAGATACCAAAAGCCCTCAAAGATGACGATACGCAGCGGCTTGACCTGCGCATAACGCTTGAGCACTCCGGCTTCGTCATACCAGCGCCGATAGTCAAAATCGATCAGCCGTCGGTCACTGATCGCCTCTTCAAGCTGCCGGATCAAGCCAAATTTCTCACTCACATCCTCCACGCCGATACGCATATAATAAGGCGACGAAAGCGAAGAACGCAACTGGCGCAAAAGATCGTGCGCTTTGGTATAAAACCTGCCGCCGATGCTACGCGCCATGCTCTCAAGCGTCTCGATTACCACTTCATTGTCGCTACTGCTTCGAGCCGGTCTCGATTTGCGAAAGCGCTTGTTGTCTTCTGCCCTTTCGATTTGCCCGGGAAGCATCAGCGAAAGTTTCTCAAAATCACGTTGCAGCGTTTTGGCAGAGACCGCCCATTCATGGGCGAGATCACTGATGGAGAGTGTTTCTCCGTTTTCAAGCCGTTCGATGATTCGTGCATGGCGTGTTGCCTGCAAAGGAGCGCCGTTTTTCCCATGCGTCTCAAGCACCCGGCAACCCCCCGATCTGCTCTATCTCCTTACATGTAAGCGCAATGTCAAACACCTCCAGATCGTCGTGCATGTGGGCTTCATTTGTCGTGCCGTTGAGTGGGGTGATCCCCTCGGCGATCAGGTAGGCGTAGAAGATCTGCGCCGCGCTCACTCCGCGCAGCCGCGCCATCTCCTGTAGGGCTTCGGAGGCGAGTATGTGGGGATTAGCGGTGAGCGACCAGAAGCTTTGGTAGAGTACGCCGTTGGTGTCGCACCACTGCCGCAGCACATGATCATAGCCGCTCTCGGCGTAGAAGCGGTTTTGTACCAGAGCGGGTTTTACTAAAGCGTCGCCGTAAAGCCGCTGCAACAAAGGCAGATCGTAGCAGTTGCTGATGCCAAGCTGCCCAACATCGAGCGCCTCCATAGCGCGCCATAGCTCCAGCAAGTCACGGTAGGGAAAGAGCGGCGAATGCAGCACGAGCGCGTCGATACGCTCTATGCCCAGATTGCGCCGCGAGACCTCAAACGACTGCGCCACCTGTACATGTAAAGGGGCTTTGGGATCATAAGGGATGCGCTTGGGTGCAAAAAACGCACCCATCCGGCCACCCGTGACGTTTTGATCCGGCCACC
>DZBC01000072.1 GCA_022729835.1 Sulfuricurvum sp.
GTCAAGTCAAACTGCGTGCCAATCGCCTTGGGGCCAACACGCCCCAACTCTATCTGCTGAGCGAAATCCGCCTAGAGCAAGTGCTGATTGAACTGGGCGAACGCGCTTATGAGTTCATCATCATCGACTCCATCCAGACGCTCTACTCTGAAAGCGTTGCCTCTGCACCCGGTTCAGTGACGCAAGTACGCCAGATCACTTTCGATCTGATGCGCATTGCCAAAGAGCGGCGTATCGCCATCTTCATCATCGGCCACATCACCAAAGAGGGCTCTATCGCGGGGCCTAGAGTGCTGGAACACATGGTCGATACCGTGCTCTATTTTGAAGGGGACAGTGCGCAGGAGCTGCGGATTTTGCGCGGATTTAAAAACCGCTTCGGCCCCACAAGTGAGATCGGCGTCTTTGAGATGCGTAGCGAAGGGCTCATCTCGGCCAAAAATATTTCGTCGCGTTTTTTCAACCGCAAAAAAAGCCAAAGTGGCTCGGCACTAACGGTGGTGATGGAGGGCTCACGACCGCTCATTTTGGAAGTACAGGCGCTGGTGAGCGAGAGCCACGCCCCCAATCCCAAACGACAAGCCACCGGATTTGATACCAACCGCCTCAATATGCTGCTGGCCCTTCTGGAGCGCAAACTCGAAATTCCACTCAACAGCTACGACGTCTTCATCAACATCGCCGGCGGCATCAAGATCAGCGAACCTTCAGCGGATTTGGCCATTTTGGCCGCCATCATCAGTAGCTTTCGCAACCGCATCATCTCCAAAGAGACAATCTTTATCGGAGAAGTCTCGCTGGTGGGTGACATCCGAGAGGTTGTCGCGCTCGATGTCCGGCTCAAAGAGGCGCAGTTGCAGCATTTCACCCGAGCACTGGTGGCCAAAAAACCCCACGAAAGTACCAAAATCAAGTGTTACGAACTAGACGAAGTAACCAAACTGCTGGAGTGGTTTTAACATTCTTTTACATGTAATGGCTGTATAATTCCCATATTTTGAAGAGACAAGAGAGGACCCATGAGTCAATGTAATATAGTCGCCGTCTACCACGGAGAAGAGCGATATTCCAAGCTATCCCTAGCCTTTATGGATGAGTCACAACGCCAAGAGATTGAGCAAGCCATCACAGAGGCAAGCCAAGGTATTAAACTTGAACCTCAAATATACACCGGTGACGTCTCCGGAGGAAAAAAAGTGCTGGTCATAGAATACCATGATGATTACGACCGTGAAGCCGGTGAAATTTTTGACAAAATCCTCGCCAAGTTACATATCGATTGCTGTAGTTAAAACCACTCCATCTCCGCTTCCTCTACGCTCGCTGTCTCTTGAGATACAAAAAGTTGAGCAAAGAATTCAAGATTACTGATAAGACTTTTGTTATCTTCAATCATATTCCCCTCGATCAATGCAGCGCGCCAATGCGAAAGCTCATCACACAAAATCGCAAGATACTCTTTGATCATTGCAAAGGTCTCATCTGAATATTCCAAGTGCGTTGCCGCACTAATGGTGCGCGCAGTAAAGGAAAATGCGTCACTCAGCTTCATAAATGCAACATCTTCTTGCAAAAACTTCGCGTATTGCTCAAAAAGAGTCGCCATCTTTTCAATCAAGTCAACAGTTATCGACGTTGCCGAATCGATCGTATCGAGTAGTATCCCCTCGTTTTCTTGAAGGTCTTCAAGGTGATCTAAATCAAAACGCACTTCTATGCGCTTAACCACATCACGTAGCTGCAGAGTTTCAAGCCCAGAAACAGTCGCGCACTTACATGTAAGCGCTCTAGCCTCAGCATAGGGCTCTTTTCGAATTGCATTAACCTCTTCAAAAATGTATTCGATGTTCAGATCAAAAGCATCATTGATACGGTCAAAAAGCGGAGCAAAGGTTGCATCATGCACCAATGGCCTGATAAATTCACGCCGCAAAGTGCTATAGAGCAGTGCCATCTCCGCCTGACTGATGTGTCTGAGATGAAAAAAGAGCATAAAAGCATACATTATGGGATAACGTCTTTCGCTACCAGAGCCCTGGATGGAACGGACACAGTTTGAAACCATTTTTGTTCCGAAGTAGCGCAGAAAAAACGATGGAGGAATGCCAAAGCGCGTTAACATCGCTGCAACACTTGCGTGCGTACTCCAGCGCTGAAGAATCTGCTCTTCATCACGGTTGATGACGCTTATATAACGCTCAATCAACTCTGTCATTACCATCCGATATACAAAAAAAGTGCTGAAAGAAAATAGTTGGCGATAAAAATCGCAACCGCGGAATAGACCACTGCCATAATGGTCGCTTGCCCTACGCCGCGTGCTCCTCCGCTGGTGTGATACCCCACATAACTGCCAATCGAGCTGACAATAAAGCCAAATACCGCCGCCTTGATGATACCGCTTCCGATATCGCTAAACTCTCCAAGGCGCATGATTGTCTCCTGATAAGCGACAGGATTGATCCCCAGTACATAGCTCGACACTGTGTAAGCACTACCGATCGCAACAAAGTCAAACCACAACACAAGTAGCGGTAAAGAGAAGGTGGTTGCCATAATACGCGGCACCAGAAGATAACTTTTGGAATCGACCCCCAAAATATCGATAGCGTCGATCTGCTCGGTGACACGCATAGTCCCAAGCTCCGCCGCCATCGCCGAAACAGAGCGTGAAATCAACATCAAAGAGGCAAATACCGGCCCTAGCTCCTTGGTGATCGAAACAAAAATGGTATAACCCATAAAACTCTCGACCCCAAACTCATGAAAGCCGTTGTAGAGCTGAATCGCTTCGACCATGCCGGTAAAAAGTGCCGTCAGCGTCACAACGCCCAAGGTTCCAAACCCAATCGTCTCGATCTGCTGCAGCAACAGCGGCATACGCCGATAAAAAAGAGGTAAGCGCAACCACACATGCCACTGAAAAAGCAAAAAAAAGCCAAACTGCTCAATCCCGCGATACGCATTCAAAAAGGGTCTGCCAAATGCAGATAAAAATGTTTCTACCATCACTGCCTTCCCCCTCAATGAGCGCTATTGTAACCCAAGCTCGTCGTCAAACATCTGAATCATAAGACGATTCTTGCTATACTAGACCCCATATTCACAATCCCTCAAGGAGCATTTTGATGGCTGAAGAAGCTAAAGAGAAAGAGACCGGCAAAGAGAAAAAAGGCGGTTCACTTGTTTTGATTATTGTGATCGTCGTGTTGATCCTGATCATTCTTGTCGGTGCCGTAGTGGCGATTTTGATGATGGGTGGAGAAGATGAGAGCGCAGCCGTACAAAAAGCACCGGTACAACAAGAACGCCCCGCCGATGCTACTGCTTCCACACCTGAGCGTCTTCCATCTGAAGGTTCTACGCGAAAAAACGTCACCCTCTCTGAAATCGGGCCGATGTTTCCGCTCGATACATTCACCGTTAACCTGCTCTCTGAAAGCGGCAGACGCTATCTAAAAGTACAGATGAACCTTGAGCTCAGCGGCGAGGAGCTTGGCATCGAACTCGATACCAAAAAAGCGGTCATCCGCGATATCGTCATCCGTCTGCTCTCCTCCAAAGCACTCGAAGAGATCTCCACCGCCAAAGGCAAAGAGAAACTCAAAGATCAGATCGTCACCGAGCTCAACATGCGCCTCAAAGACGGTAGCATCAACAACGTCTTTTTTACTGAATTTGTGGTGCAATGATCGGCATCGATCTGATCAAGATCAGCCGCATGGAGCGTTTGATGCAGCGCTTCGGTGAAGCGGCCTTGCGGCGCTTTTTGAATGATGCGGAGATTGCGCTTGTGGCTTCGCCCAAGACGGCGGCGGGGTTTTGGGCGGCCAAAGAGGCCTGCTCCAAAGCGCTGGGCAGCGGCATCGGTCATGAGTGCGGCTTTGGCGATATGATCATCAGCAAAAGCCCCAAAGGGGCGCCGTTGCTCACCCTCAGCGCGGCGCTGCAAGAGCGTTTTGGCTTTAGCAAAGCCGCGCTCTCGATCACCCACGACGGCGAATACGCGGTCGCGGTTGTCTTGCTTCAGCCCTGATTCAACCGCCTCCGACAAAATCGAGCAGCTCTACCGTATCGCCCTCACTCAGCGTATGTTCGCTCCACTGCGCCTGCTTGATCACCTGCATATTGACCGCCGCCGCCATCACTTTTCCTTCTAGATCCAGCTCGGCGATCAGTGCTTCAAGCGAAGCGTCCTGCGTACATGTAAACATCTCTCCGTTGACTTTGATTTGCATCACTCTCTCCTTTTGTAAAGCTGTAAAATCGAAGCTGCCGCCCCATTTTTTCGCACCAGCGCAAAATCAAGCGGGGTGTTTCCATTTTTATTAGTCACGTGTGGATCGGCGCCGATTTTGAGCAAAAACTCCACGATGGTCGGTATGCCTGTAAACGCCGCTTGATGCAGCGGTGAAATACCGTCTTCGTTGGCCAAATTAACATCGGCGCCTGCAAGGGCCAAAAAGGTGACGAGTTCAAAATTTTTCTGCTTGATCGCCAAAATAAGCGGGGTGTTGCCGCGATTGTCCTGTGCGTTGACATCGGCTCCTGCGTCTTTAAGCAGCCTCGCCATCACCAGATCGCTCTTTTTGATGGCGATGTGCATCGGGGTGAGTCCTGCTTTGGTGCGCACCTCGGTGTCGCTACCCGCTTGGAGCATCTGCTTCACTTTGTCTACATTCTCGTAATAGACAAAATCATGTAACGCAGAGCGTCCATCTACTTCATCCGCACCAAGCAACACTGCGAGCAACACCATCCAAAAAAAATATCTCATGCCCCCTCCTCTTTGCGAAATAGGATCATCTTAAAGCGCTCGCCGAGCATTTCAGGCAAAATCAGCGGCTTGATCTTATCAAGCTCCTGTGCATAGAGCTGTGGGCTTACATGTAAGCGCAAGGTCTCTAGCAACTCTAGTAGCCCCATCTCGATGAGCGCCTTCATTTGCGGCATAAAGGCGTGCATTTTGGCCCCGGCGGCTTCAAACGCCTCCTTTACATGTAAGAAGGTGACATCATACGTCAGGTCGCTTCGGCCAAAGAGTGCGGCACGATCCAGAGCCTCTTCGAAAAAGGGGTGAACCTTGTGCGCGGCGTAGATGCGCAGCGAAAAGTCGCTGCGTGCGTGCATCTCTCCATAATCAAAACTCATCAATTCAAAGCGCTTCGCACTACCGCACATCGCCTGCGCAAAGGCCTCATAGCCCAGCGCGATTTCGCCGCGATCTTTGCCGAAATGCTCGGCTTGCGCCTGCAGCGAAGCATCCTCAACATCAAAAATCACCTCATGGTCTTCAACCCTTGCAGCTTTGCCTTTGTAATACAGCGCGCAAGGAAAAGCATCGAAAATCTCATTGGCCACAAAGAAAGCCTCGGCTACATGTAACTCCGAGAGATCGCTTACATGTAAGAGCGTTACCGCGTCGCCGAAGGAGTCTTGAAAGTAGCTTTTTTGCTGTACTCTCAACGCCTCGAAGCGCTCAACAATCACAAACGACGCGCTTTGCAGTAAGGCTGGGCGCAGGGTGTAGAGAAACTCGATGATGTCGGCCAGCAGATAGCCGTGGTGCGCGCCGATCTCGCAAATGCAAAGCCGTTCACTCAAAAAACCTTCATCGATGAGCGCGACAATGTGCTTCGCGATGGTGCCGCCGAAAAATTTGGAGCTGCTCACCGAGGTGTAAAAATCACCCTCTTTCCCGATGGGGCGGTAGCGGGTGTAGTAGCCCTCCTCGCCATAAAGCCACGCCTGCATGTAGTCGCTAAAGGTCACTATAGAGCTTCTCATAGAGATTGAGTAGTTCGATCTGGCGATCGAACCCATACGCGGCGATGTTGAGCGTCTCGATCTGCAGAGAGTTTTGCATGTTTTGCAGATCATACTCCGTTTTGTAACCGCTCTCATAGAGGATGCGCGTATCGTGTACGAGCGTCTCATAGAGCGCTCGGTTCTCTTGCGAGAGGGCAATGCGGCGCTCGAAGTTGGAGAGGTTTTGTTTCACCTGCTCATAGAGTGCGCTCTGCGCGCGCGCGGCATCTTCAAGCGAGACTTTGGACTGCAGATAGGTCAGCCGCGCACTCTCGACGTCGCGCAGGCTGTTAAAATCAAGCGCCATCGTCGCTTTGGCGCCATAACTCCAGTAGTGGGTCTCGCCCGAAAAGCCCGCAGCGGTGTTACCAAGCTGAAACTTCTCGCTGCGCTCCCACTTATACGCACCCGTAAGGCTGATGGTGGGAAAATACTTCGCCATCGTCACCTGCTTTTGATAGTAGTCGCGCTCGATGCTTTGCGCTGTGAGCATCAGATCGACGTTGCGCGTCATAAAATCATCCGCCTCAACCCACTCCAGATGCGGCAAATTTAGCTGCGTATAGTCGGCGTCGCTGATGCTTTTGAACTGGCTGATCAGCCGCTCTTGGCCGCTTTGTAGATCATAAAGCGTCCCCACTGCGCTGTTTTTCTCGATAATGGCGCTGTCTAAAAAGCCCGAATCGAGCTGTCCGCCCATGTACTGCTCGCGCTTTTGCTCCAGGTTGATGCGGGCGTTGTCGATGAGCAACTTCTGGCGCTCGATCTGCACCGCACCTTTTTTGATCTGCATCAACAGCCGCAGTGCCTGAGCGATCAAGATGCGCTCTTGCTGCGCGATGGTGAGATTTTGGGTATCGAGTGAGGCGTTGGCGTATTTGATCCCAAAATAGATACCGCCGAATTTGAAAATCGGCTGATCGATGCTCACGCCCGCGCTCATGCTGATCTGCTCGTTGTCGTAGGGCGTACTCTTGTTGTAACTGTAGTTAAGATTCAGAGGCGAAAGCCACGAATCTCGTAGCATCAAACCCTGCTCCTTTGCTTGTTTGCGTTGGAGTGAAAATTGGCGCTGTTTGAGGCCGGAGAGATAGTCGCTTAGCGGCACCTCTTCGTTACATGTAAGGCTGCTAGAGAGTAGCAACAGCGCGCTCAAGGCGCTTAAAACCCTCATCGATCTCTCCTTTGGTGATGGTCAGCGGCGGCAAAAAGCGCAGGGTATTGCGGCCTGAACGTAGCACCAAAACCCCCTCGCCGCGTGCTTGCGCTATGATCTTGGCCAGAGTATCGGCATCCTTGACGCGTAGTCCCCGCATGAGTCCAAAGCCCACATGCTCCCCAAACAGCCCACGGTGCGCCGCAAAAAAACGCTCCAACGTCGCTTCGAAGTAGAGCAGCGTTTCATCCAGCAAACCCTTCTCTTTGTAGGCACCCAGCGTCTGCATCACCGTCTTGGCCGCTGTGGCAGAGAGGTAATTGCCGCCAAAAGTGGAGCCGTGATCACCCGCTTTAAAGATCTCCTTGCGCGACGTCATCACCACGCCGATGGGCACACCGCCGCCTAGACCCTTGGCCAGCGTGATGATATCAGGTGCAATGTCGTAGAGGTTGGAGGCGAGAAATTCGCCTGTGCGGTAGACACCCGTTTGCACCTCATCTACGATCAGCAAAAGATCGCGCGCTTTGAGCATGGCGGCGAGTGCTTGCACCTTGACGCGATCCAGCGGCTGCACCCCGCCCTCGCCTTGAATGAGCTCGATCATTACCGCCACCGTCTCATCATCAATCAACGCTTCGATAGCGTCAATATCTTCAGCATATACAAAGCCCTCAGGCCACGGCCCAAACGAGTGGTGCATGGAGCTTTGCCCCGTCGCTTTGACAGTGGTGATGGTACGGCCATGAAAGGAGTGATCGAGCGTGATGATTTTGTAACGCTTCTTCTCGCCCTGCTCGCCGTATTTACGCGCCAGTTTGATCGCCCCTTCGTTGGCCTCCGCACCGCTGTTGCCAAAAAAGCAGGCCATATCGTAGCCGCTTGCTTTGACGATCAGCTCCGCCGCTTCGGCCTGAGGCGCGATCAAAAAAAGATTCGAGATGTGGGTGATGCGCCCTAGCTGCGCACAAAGCGCTTCACTCAGCGCGTTTTTGCCGTGCCCCATGCTCACCACGCCGATGCCCGACGTGAAATCGATATAATCCTTACCCGTATCGTCAAAGAGCGTGGCGTTCTCGCCCGATACAAAACTCACCTCCGCTCTGGCGTAAGTGGGCAACACAAATGCGTCAAACTGGCTTTTTAGCATGCTTCAACCTTTACATGTAACTCTTGGTAGGCGGCGCACTGCCCCTCATAGCTGAGCTGTGACGTCGTCAGACGATTCACTCCCGGCGTGCCGCTGTAAATCAAAACGCAATCATGCCGTAAATTTGCATCGTGCGCGACATCGAGTTCGACACTTCCCCGCTCACTCGAAATGCGCACCCTTTGTCCCGGCAAAAAGCCGTGCGCGGGGTTCAGATAGACGCGATGCTCGCGCGAAAACTGCGAATTGAGACTGCGCGGGCTCTTACATGTAATCAAACAGAGCCCCTCATCATCTTGCGCATCCGATTCGTACTCCTCCAAAAAGACAAAGCAACCATCATCGGTATCAAAGCCCTGCGTGTAGGGGATGGCAGGACGCGCCTCAACCAAAGGGCGCTGCGCTTCAAAAAACTCCAGATACTCCGCCTCACTTTTCAGCGCTACGCCAAAGCGCTCACACAGCCGCGCAAAGAGCGCATACTCGCTGATGCCCTGCGTCGCGGCGCGTTGCGCGTGCATTCGTAACAGCGCGTTGTGGCCGTAACTTGAGCGAATATCCTCTTTTTCCAAAAAGCTCTGCGCGGGAATCACCAGATCGGCGCGTGCGCTGCTCTCGTTCTCATAGAGTCCGAAATAGATCACATGGCCTACGCTGCGCATCAGATGCTCCACGCGGTTGGTGTCGGGAAGCTGAGAGAGCGGATTGGAGCCTTGGATAAAAAGCAGATCGAAGTCGGTAAAGTCGATGTTGCCGATGCTCACCCGCTTGGCCCGACTCTCAAAAGGCGAAGTAAGCCCCAGCATGGAGTCGCCTAGATAATTCACCCCGCACCCCTCTTTGCCAAAATAGCCCATCAGCGCCGCAAAGCTGTCGATGGCGCGCAAGACCTCCGCGCCGCTGCGGTACTTCTGCACCCCCGTGCCCACCAGAATCATCGTCTTTTTGCCGCGAATCAGCTCCAAAATCGCGCCGATCTGCCCTAAGCTCACGTCGATCTTCTCAAGCGTCGATTTGATCCGTATGGTCTGGGTCAGCTCATAAAACTCCTGCACCTCATCGGAGCGCTCCTCCATCAGACGCTGATCTTGCAGCCCCTCGATGATGGCAAATCGGGCAAGCAGCAGTGCTAGGTAGAGATCGCCGCGCGGTTTTATGGCTACATGTAAGGCCGCGCTCTTGGCAAGCTGTGTGCGTACAGGATCGATAACGATCACCGTTTTGCCTTTGAGCAGCGGCAGATAGTGGCTCTCGGTGACATGAAGATTGC
>DZBC01000073.1 GCA_022729835.1 Sulfuricurvum sp.
TTATGAAGAGGCGAGCGAACGGGCATTGGCGCTTTTGGGGCGCAGCAAGACACGAGAGGGGTATCTGTTGGTGAGCGAAACCTACCTCAAGCTACAGCAATACGACACCGCCGTCAAATACCTTGAAAGCGCCTACTTGATCGATTATGACGAAGTGGTGCTCGATCAGATAGCGGCGGTGCTCTATCTCAATCTCTCGCGTCAAGCCGATGCGATTGCCTATCTGGAATCACACAGCCGCATTCATGGATGTTCCAAGGTGATTTGTGGCCGTCTGGCAGGGTTTTATGCACAACAAAATCATGTCGATGGGATGCTTAGTACTTACTTGCGCCTGTATGAACTAGAGCGTGATCCGACGGTAGGCGATACCATCGTCAAGATCTACGGCTATCAAAAAAATTACCCGCGCATGATCGAATTTCTTCAAAAATATCCCCTCAACGATCCGCTGTTATTGCAGCTTTATGTCAGTCAAAAACACTACGGCGACGCAATGCTTCTGGCGCAGAAGCTCTATGAAGAGAGCGGTGACACGCTCTATCTAGGGCAGGGTGCGATTTATGAGTATGAGGCCGCAAGCAAAGAACAAAAAGATGCCGCCTTGTTGCGTTCGGTGCTGCGCAAGCTCAAAAAGGTGATCAGCGAGCAACCCACAGCGCTTTATCTCAACTATCTGGGCTATCTGATGATCGATCACAACATGGAAGTTGCGGAGGGGATGGGCTATGTGCGTCGCGCACTGGAGCTGGAGCCGGATTCCGCTTTTTATCTTGATTCGCTGGCATGGGGGCACTATCGTCTGGGTGAATGCAAGAAGGCGCGAGCGCTCATGAAGCGCGTGGTAGAGCAGATGGGCAGTGATGATCCCGAAGTCGCTTCCCATATTCAGGCCATCGATCAATGCCTCAAAACCAACAAAGGAAGCAAAGAGTGATACTCGATCAGATCATACAGAGAACCAAAGCCGATCTGGCCAAACGCGAAAAGGAGTTTAGCATGGAGTGGCTGGGTCGCTCGCTGGCCTTTAACGCCCGTGCCCCGCGCGACGTGCGCCCTTACATCACCGCGACGCCGCAGGAGCCTTACCGCATCATTGCCGAGGTGAAAAAAGCGAGCCCTTCCAAAGGGGTGATCAGGGAAGATTTCGATCCGCTCTCCATCGCGCAAAGCTACGAGCGCGGCGGCGCCAATGCCATCTCTGTGCTCACTGAACCGCACTTTTTTCAAGGCGACCTTGAGTACCTTGCGGGGATTCGCCGTTATGTGAGCATTCCGCTGCTGCGCAAGGATTTCATCATCAGCAAATACCAACTGCTCGAAGCGCTCGTCTACGGCGCGGACTTTGTGTTGCTCATCGCGGCGGCGCTCTCTACCAAAGAGCTTAAAGAGCTGCTCGAATACACCCGTCATCTGGGGATGGAGGCGCTGGTGGAGATCCACGACAAGAGCGAACTGACCAAGGCGATTATGGCCGGAGCCGACATCATCGGCATCAACCACCGCAACCTGCACACCTTCGAGATGAACATGAAGCTCTGTTATGAGCTGATTCCGCTCATTCCCAACGGCAAGATTATCGTCGCCGAGAGCGGTATTTACGAGCACGGACAGCTTGAAGACCTCTCCAAAGCGGGGGTGGACGCCTTTTTGGTCGGCGAGTCGCTGATGCGCCAAGAGGATGTCGAAACGGCGCTGCGAACATTGAAAAACGGTTAACAGATTTTATAAGGCAAAAGTAAGAAAAAATCGTCCAAAATTCAAGCCTAAACCATAAAGTATGGAGTGAAAAATGACAAATTCACTCAATGCGCAGATTCATCACGAAATGGAAATATCCAACACCATGCACCGAGCGATGCAAGATCGAGAGTTTGTCTTGTTCTACCAGCCCAAAGTCGAGGTGCATAGCGGCTATGTTGGGGCGTTTGGCTGCTTTTGGCTATGATGATGTCCATGTATCGTGCAATATTTCAACACGACAATTTCACAACAAGTGTCTCTTGTCGGATATTCAAAATGCACTGGAGCGTTATGGGATCACGCCTGGAGTGCTGGCGATTGAGATTGCCGAGAGTGTCATGATGGAGCAGATTGAGGTGACGCTTGAATTGTTGCGCCGCATCAAGGCGCTGGGCGTGCATGTCTGTGTGGACGATTTTGGTACCGGCTACTCTTCACCCTCTTGCCTGCGTCAGCGACTCTACGTGGTGGCCGAAGGGGTTGAACACGACTACCAAAGAGCCTATCTTGAGGCGATGCAGTGTGATTAACTATCAAGGCTATTTTTGCTCCGCAGCGGTGGATAAAGCCACTTTTGTGGAGATGTTGCGTGCGAACAAGGAGACAATATGAGTGGGCGCTTTGTGCGCGCTTATGTGGAGCTGACCAATGTTTGTGGACTTACATGTAGCTTTTGCCCGCCCAAAATCCTCCCTTCCAAAACAATGTCACCGGAGTTTTTTGATGAGGTGTTGCATGCCCTTTATCCCTACACCCGTGAAGTCGCTTTACATGTAGTGGGTGATCCGCTGTTGCTGCCCAATCTGCGCGACTATCTTGATCTTTGTGTGCAGAACGGTTTTTCAGCGATGATCACCACCAGCGGTTTTTACACACGCCGTCAGGGCATTGAAGTGCTCACACATAGCGCAATCCGCCAGCTCAACTTTTCGCTCAACAGCTTCAATAAGAACCCTCCAAGAGAGAGTTTGAGGGCGTATATGGAGCCTATTGTCGAAGTTTGTCGTGCCAAAGTGGCGCAAGGCAGTGATAGCTTCATCAATCTGCGATTGTGGAATCTTGATGATATGGGGAGTGAAGCAGCGTTCAACGCCGAAGTGATCGGCTATCTTGAAAGCTCCTTTACATGTAAGATCAGCTCGGTGGGTAAGGGCTCCGTTCGCCTCGATCGGCATGTGCTACTGCATTATGACCGCTATTTTGAGTGGCCCGATCCCGCGTCGGCGCACCGTAGTGATGGCTATTGTCAGGGGCTATCGCGTCAGATCGGGGTGTTGGCTGATGGCCGTGTGGTGCCGTGCTGTCTGGACAAAGATGGGGTGATAACACTTGGAACGCTTCATCAGGAGACGCTGGCGGCGATACTGTCCACTTCGCGCGCGCAATCGATCGTTGAGGGATTTGCAGCGGGCAAAGCGGTCGAGCTGCTTTGTCAGAGTTGCGGCTACAAAGAGCGCTTTACATGTAAGGCTCAATCAGAGAGGTAATACTCCACCGTCGAGACGACGCGCACCTTCATAATATGGGGGGTATTGCTGTCGCGCGGAGTGATGGTAAATTGTCCCTGCTGGGCGCTTTTGATCTTGCCGAGTGAACTTTGCGAGTCGGCGGCGAACTGCTGCGCGGCGCTACGGGCATTGCTCGTGGCTTCGCGGATCATTTCGGGTTTGACTTCGTTGAGATTGGTAAAGAGAAATTCGGTGTGGTTTTCGTAGTTGTACTGTAAAAAAGTGATGCCCTCTTTGCCAAGTTCTGCGATCTGGGTCATACTGCGACGGGCAAGATCGATATCGGTGGTGTAAATGGTGAGGGTTTGGGTAGCGTTGTAGCGGTATTTGATGCGATCACCGCTGCCGTAGTCTTGAGCCAACTTGTCGGTCACGGCGGGGGCAGAAACACTCAATTCTTCGTGGCGAAAGCCTGATTTGAGCAGAAAATCGATGATACGTTTGTGATCGGATTCGAGCTCTGCATAGAGGGTGATAAGGTCATTTTGGGCGCGTTGGTAGGTGATGGGCCATAAGACAACATCGGCATTAACCTCTTTTTCGGCGAGCCCTTTAACGCTAACGGCGCGTTCGAGTGTTTTAAAGCGGACGATGCTCTGAGAAATGAGGTAAAAGCCTGCCACCAAAGCAAGTGCGAGCACAAGTGCGGATCGAAATTGCATGACTGTCTCCTTGTAGCGTATTATTATGGTGTGACATCATAGCTTTTTTTGCTGCGTCTCAATGACTGTTTTTTGCTTCTTAGGCGTGATATAATCCAAATAGCTTCTATATATCAAGGAGATAAGATGTTTTCGAATATGACCATTGGGAAAAAGATCCATATCCCGCTTGTCATCGCTATTTTTGTAGGATTGACGCTGGTGCTCATTAGTTCCTCTTTTTCACTGCGTGAGATCGAAAAAAATACCTATAAAGAGTTCGGGGAGAATATGGGCATCTACCTCGAAAACCAGCTTGAGTCGAAGTACAGCGTCGGTCTCACCAACGTCATCAGTATTGCACAAAACAGCGCCATCATCGATTCGCTTCGCAGCGGTGAGCGCACTGTCGCGATCGAAGCGCTCAAAAACGTCACCCAAGACTTCAAAGCGCATACCAACTTCCAAAACATCAAGGTTCACGTCCACGACAAAGAGGTCAAAAGCTTTCTGCGTCACTGGAACCCCGAGAAGTACGGCGATGATCTGAGCGGTTTTCGAGATACGATTTTGGAGGTCAAACGCACCCAAAAGCCGCTTCGTGCGGTTGAGGTCGGGGTGGCAGGGATGGTTATTCGTGGGATTGCTCCCGTCATCGACAAAGGTGAATATCTGGGGTCGGTAGAGTTTATCCAGGGTTATAGCTCGATTGTGAAGGCCGCAAAAGATCAGATGGGTGCGGATATACTGGTACTGATGGAGGCGGGTTATCTGCCAAATGCGGTTGAGCTAAAAGATGCCCCCAAAAACACTAGAGGTGTGCTCTGTCTCAAACAGGGCGAGTGCAACATGGATCTCTTTAAAGAGTCGGATCACTTTGAGCCTTTTGGGATCGCCAACGGGTTTAAAAGTGAACATTACTTCGCCGTTGCGCTCCCTATCAATGATTTTACGCAAAAAAAGATCGGTTCAATCGTGATTGCCAAGCCGATTGGAGAGGTAGAGAAGATTATCAAGCAGGCAAAAAAGGGCCTGATTACGCAGATCATCATCATGGCAACGGTCGATATTTTGATCATTATCGCGCTGATTATCACCCTGCGCTTTGCTGTCAATCGCCCGATGGTGGAGCTTGAGGAGAAGATGAACGATATCGCCGAGGGCGAAGGGGATCTGACACAGCGGCTGAACATACAGAGTACCGATGAGATCGGTATTGTCGCGCGTTACATCAACCGCTTCATCGAGCGGACGCAAACCATCGTTAGTGACGCCAAGCACTCTTCATCAAGCAATCTCGGCAGTACGGTTGAGCTGCTCAAACATCTCGATACGGTGCTTTCAGGGGTCGGCAAGCAAGACCAAATGGTTGAATTTTCCGTCAAAAACAACCGTATAGTCAAAGAGAATATCGAAAGTACCATCACGCTCTCCAATCATGCTTCGGCTGAAATCGGTTCGGCCAATGAGCAGTTACAGGAGGCCACGGGCGATCTGGTGGCGCTGTTGGGAAGTCTTCAGAAAAATGCCGATGTGGAGCTGGGGCTTGCATCCAAGCTCAACACCCTCACTTCAGACGTGGAGCAGACCAAAAATATCCTCAATGTCATCTCCGATATCGCCGATCAGACCAATCTGCTTGCCCTCAACGCGGCCATCGAAGCGGCGCGCGCAGGAGAGCACGGACGCGGATTCGCGGTAGTCGCCGATGAGGTGCGCAAGCTGGCCGAACGGACACAGAAGTCGCTCTCTGAAATTTCGGCTACCGTCAACGTTATCGTTCAGTCGATTTCCGATATTAGCACCGAAATGAGCCACAACTCAAACAACGTCGAAAACCTACTGCGTAACTCCGCATCGGTACGCGAAAAGATCGAGTACAGCGCCGGACGGATGCTTGAGAGTGCCAACCTCTCTTCTCAGATTGTGCAGCAGAACCACGGTGTCTCCAAAAGCGTCGATACGGTCTGTGACAGCATTCAGCAGATGTATGTCATCTCCACTGAAAACAATAAAAGCCTCGGTAGCATTAAAGCGCTTACCGCACAACTTGAAAAAGTGGCACACGAACTCACTGCTAAACTCAATCAGTTTAAAACCTGAGTGGGTCATTTTGCGGCTTCGGCCGCCTCTTTCTTCCTATTTTAATAACATTTTTACTTTTTCTGTTGTTTAGCAGTAGAATGTGCATGATATATCCGATTACATAAAATGGGTAGCACGTGGATATTCGATTGGTTCAGGAGCATACGCGGGAGCTGACGTTCTCTATGTCGAGGACGATCAAGCGATGCGGGAGAGTGCTGTGGAGTTGATGGAGGGCTATTTTAAAAAGGTCGATACCGCCATCTGACGGCATTGAAGGCATGGCGTGCTATCTGGACTATTCCGAGCGTCACGGTGCTTATTATGATCTGGTGGTTGCCGATCTGAATATGCCCAGAAGAAACGGAATAGCGATGATACGTGAGATTGTGAACGTGTGTCCTTAGCAGGTCGCTGTGGTACTTTCGGCGCACAATGAGGTGGGCAACCTGCTTGATGCGATTGAGCTGGGTGTCTCCTCGTTTATCATCAAGCCTTTGCATCTTGATCGTTTTATTGCAACACTGTATAAGATCTCCAAGAACATCACCGAGCGAAAGTTGCTCGAGAACCATTTGGGACTTACGGAGCGTGATAATGTTGCGCTATGTACAGAAAATCGTCAGCTTCGCAAAGAGATCAGAGTCTATCAGGCGCGACTTTCAAAGTATGAAGCTGCGTTACATGTAACTCTTGAAGTTCCAAAAATATCTGCAGAACAAGTCAGCCACTATGCAGAACAGGTGCAGTATCTGATTCGTGACGACCTTGAGGAGCTGCAAGCGCTCATCAATGCAATGGAGGAGAACCTGATCGCCTTTACAGAAAACAATATCGATTTCAAAACGATATTGGACCTTTTAGGCCGTAAGCTTCAGCGTTTGGGTGCAACGCTTGCCTATTACAACTTTTTTGAGCCTCTGGGGCACCGTATCAGTGCATTCGCGCAGACGATATTGCATGAACCTTTTAGAGGAGGCGAGCGGAGGATGCAGGAGCGATTGAGAGTTATGAGAATGAGATTCTTCAGGTCTTTATGAATCTACTGGGTAACGCTAAAGAGGCGTTGACGGAGCGTAATATAGCACAGCCGCGCATCACGATTAAGCTGGTGCGCGTGCAAGATGTTCTGATTGCCTCCATCGGCGATAATGCCGGAGGGGTGGCGCCTGAGCATCTTGAGCGGATCTTCGATCCCTACTTTTCGACCAAAGGCAACCTCTTTGTGCAAAACGAGGGTGAAGGGGCAAAATTTAGCGTCATTTTGCACACGCTTGAAGCCTAACTTGATATTCTTTCAATGCGGCTTTTGGCTGTAATACCTTACATGTAAAGAGTCTCATGTACACCCTTCGCGTCACCAAAGCCTCAAGCCATAAACTCCAGAGCCGTTTTTGTTGGGTCTATCGCAACGAAATCGCCGCATGCGATGCGGCGATCCAAAACGGCGAGATCGTACGCATCGAATCGCATGGCGGCGCGTTTTTTGGGGTCGGTTATTACAACGCGCACAGCGAAATCACGGTGCGCATTTTGTCGTTCGAGGAGCGCAACATCGATGCGGCGTTTATCGCGCGGCGTATCGAGCGTGCCGTGCACAAACGCGCCGCGATGCGCGAACACAGCGACGCTTATCGCATCGTTCACGCCGAAGCCGATATGCTGCCCGGGCTTATGGCGGATTATTACAACGGCTATCTCTCCTTGCAGATCAACACGCTTGGGATGGAGCGGCTACGCACTTGGGTCATCGATGCGCTCGTTGTACTTTTGAAGCCCAAAGGAATCATCGAAAAATCCGATCCCAAGATGCGCCGCAAAGAGGGTCTTGAGCCAGCAGGCGGTGTGATTTGGGGCGAAGTGCCGCAGCGTGTGGTGATGCAGGAGCGCGGCGTCGCTTTTGAGGTGGATCTACACGCGGGGCAAAAGACCGGATTTTACCTTGATCAGCGCCGCAACCGTCATGTCGTATCGGGCTATGTGCGTAGCGGTATGCGCGTGCTGGATTGCTTTTGCAACGCGGGCGGTTTTGGGCTGCATGCCTTGCGCGAAGGAGCGAGCGTCCACTTTGTCGATATGAGCGATTCGGCGCTCTCTCAGGTGGAGCGCAACCTTACATGTAACGGTTTTGCGCCGCAAAAGATCACCAAAGCCGACGCTTTTGATTTTATGGAGTCGCAGGTCGCAAGCGCTACGCGATACGATCTGATCGTGCTCGATCCGCCCCCTTTTGCCAAGAGCAAACGCGAGGTGGAGGGGGCGATGAAGGGGATGGGCTTTTTGCTCGCCTCGGCCATCAAGCTGCTGGATGATCAGGGAATCGTGGCGCTCTTTTCGTGTTCGCACCATGTGGGCATCGGCGAGCTGCTCACTTTGGCCTTACATGTAGGCATGCAAGAGGGGGTGATGCTTGAGGTGCTTGAGTTGCTGCGCGCCGACGCGGATCATCCCTACATCCTCTCTATTCCCAACACCGACTACCTCAGCGGGGTGGTGTTGCGTACTGTGGCAGTGTAGTCATCACAAAATTCTTTTTTAGGTGATTTTTAGAGAACTTTTATGGATTTAAGAGTAATCTTTTACTTATTATTTTTATAAAGGCGTGTCATGTTTCGAGTATCGTATTTGCTGTTTTGTGCTCTGCCGCTATTGGGCGCGGGTGTCGCCCTTCAAACCGGACAGAGTGTTTCGTATAGCCCCTTTGATGACGGAACGTACCAGACTGGATTGGAGCGCCATTTTGAGCGTGACGATGAGCTGGGTATTGTCTATGACCGGGCGATCGGCTTGGAGTGGCAAGATGATGTGAACGTTACCGATAAGAACCAATCCGAAGCGGTGGCGTATTGTGAGGATTTAGTGCTGAATGAGCATACCGACTGGCGTCTGCCCGGTGTCGAAGAGCTTAAATCGATCGTCAACTACGGCAACAGCGCGGTGCCGCTGATCGAAAGCTCTTTTGTGCAGTTGGCATCACAGACAATCTACTGGTCGATTGATAATGTCGGCAACAGTTTTGCCGTCAATCTAAGAACCGGTCAGGATGTTCTCGTTGTACCCACTGCTCTTCGTTCCGTTCGTTGCGTACGCGCAGACGCATTTACGGCTTCGAGTCTGTCGCCGGATCGCGATACGCAGACCGTTTATGAAGCCAACAACGACCTTGTCTGGCAAGACAACAACCACACGGCACTGCTCAGTTGGAGCAATTCGATCGATTATTGCGAAGCGTTGGCGCTCGGCGGTTTTACCAACTGGCGTTTGGCCGGTTTGCAAAAAGCAATTCGAAACAACCA
>DZBC01000074.1 GCA_022729835.1 Sulfuricurvum sp.
GATCCATATTTACGGCAGGATTGTCGCACTGGTAGATGTGTTTGATGCCTTGATGCACAAGCGGGTCTACAAAGAGGCGTGGAGCATCGAAGAGGCGGTCGCGGATATCAAAAACAACAGCGCCGCCCACTTTGACCCACAACTGGTGCGGCTCTTTTTGGATCATCTAGATGAGTTCGTCGCCATTGCACAGCGCAACGCCTAGACTGCTCTTTGTTCTTCTTTTTATCACGTTTCAGTTTGCGCTTGCGCTCGATCTAACACCCCAAGAGCGCTACTGGGTCGCGGAGCATCCACATTTGCGTTTTGGCGCAGATTATCGCTGGCCGCCTTTTGACTTCACCGATCATGAAGGCAAGCATACGGGGATTGCTGCGGAGTACCTGCGGCTGATTGAGGAGCGCACCGGATTGCGCATTGA
This sequence comes from Sulfuricurvum sp., assembly GCA_022729835.1. Taxonomy (GTDB): domain Bacteria; phylum Campylobacterota; class Campylobacteria; order Campylobacterales; family Sulfurimonadaceae; genus JAFGUB01. Next base: position 422 of record DZBC01000074.1, read on the forward strand.
GGTAGAGGGAAACGTCTGGGCGCAAACCTTGCAAAAGATGCGCGATGGAGGATTGGACGGACTTACATGTACAGTCGAAACCGACGAGCGAAAAGCGTTTTTGGCTTTTAGTGAACCCTATCTAAGTGTGCCCACTGCCATTGTAGTACAGCGCCAAAACAGCCATTTAGGGAGCATTGAATCCCTTTTTGGCAAACGGGTGTCGATCAATCGCGGCTCCTATCTGCATGAGTGGCTTTCCAGACGCTATCCGCAGATCGAGTTGTATCTCAGTGACTCCAATGAAGCGTCGCTTCAGGCGGTTGCATACGGCGAAGCGGACGCCTATATCGGCAATCTGGCGGTCGCCAACTACATCATTAACCACCAAATGCTCACCAATCTCACCGTCAGTGTCAAGCTAGAGGGGATGGATACAGCCGTCTCGCTCGCCGTAGCCAAAGAGAACACCATGTTGCTCTCCATCATCCAAAAAGCGCTCTCTTCCATCACCCCTGAAGAGCATCAGCGCATCTTTGACCACTGGCGGCTTGAATCGGCCAAAGCACCCATTGGGCTGAGTTATGAGGAGTATGCACGGCTCAAAAAAGAAGAGGGGCTAATCGTGGCGCTCAAGCGCGACGATCGACCCTACTTTTGGCTCGACGCGGAGGGTAGGGCGCAGGGGATCATCATCCAGATATTCGAGATGCTTGAGCGTGAAAGCGGCGTACGCCTAACACCGCTCATTGTAGATTCACGACGCGAAGCGCTAGAGGCGCTACACAACAAGCGCGCGTTGCTGGTGTTTGGTGCCGGTTTGGTGGAAGGTGTGCGCGGCAGTGAAGCATTTTTGAAGGTGCCCAGAGTGCTCATCACCCGCGACGATATCGACTATATCGATACGCTTGATGGAAATTTCAAGCAAAAAGTAGGAGCGCTTGAGGAGGGGGAAGCCTTACATGTAAGGACATTAAGCTATCCCGACAGTGCCTCTTTACTAGAAGCCTTGAAGCAAAAAAAGATCGATGTGGCGGTTTTGGACAGTGGGCGATTTGAAGCGCATCGTGACACACTGCGGCGTTACAATCTCAAGATATCGGGTACGCTTGAGCCGATGTATCCGCTCTTTTTTGGGGCGGATGTGAACGATCCAGAGCTTATTTCGATTCTCAATAAAGCGCTGGGTGCGTTATCGCAAGAGCGCGTAGAGGCGTTGTACCGCAGTCATGTCACTACATCGGTCAAGCTCTTTGACTATGCGCTGATGTGGCGTGTATTTGGCCTTGCCGTGTTTATGGTCGTGTTGATTGCCGCATGGAACCTCAAGCTTTCGCGCGAAATCGAGAAGCGTAAGCGGGTTGAAGCGATGTTGCGTGCGTCGCAAGAGGCGCTGATGGAGCAAAAGCGCATTGCCGAGGATGCCAGCCGCGCCAAATCGGAGTTTTTGGCCAATATGAGCCATGAGATCCGCACGCCGATGAACGCGATTTTGGGCTTTAGTGAGCTACTCTTTGAGCAGGTGCGCGATGAACGGTTGCGCGGCTACCTTAGCACGGTGCGCTCTGCGGGCAATACGCTGTTGATGCTGATCAACGATATTCTTGATCTCTCCAAGATCGAAGCGGGGAAGATGCTCATTAGCAAACAGCCGCTCAATCCGCACGTACTCTTTAGCGACGTGGGGGCGATCTTTACGATGAAGCTACGTGAAAAGGGGCTGGATCTACTCATTGAAATTGATCCGCAACTGCCTCAAAGTCTCTTGCTTGATGAGACCCGCATACGCCAGATTCTTTTTAATTTGCTGGGCAATGCGGTGAAGTTCACCGATGATGGCTACATCCGCCTCTTTGCCCACAAGATACCGCGTGAAGGGGAGAGCCGCATCGATCTTGTTTTTGGGGTAGAGGATACAGGCATGGGGATTGCGCAAGAGCAGATTGAGCGCGTCTTCAACCTTTTTGAGCAGCAAGAGGGGCAAAGTCAAGCCAAATACGGCGGAACGGGACTTGGGCTGGCGATCACCAAGCGGTTGTGCGAAGCGATGGGCGGCACCATAGAGGTGCGCAGTCGTGTCGGTGAAGGATCGACTTTTGAGGTGACACTACATAACGTTGATGTCGGCATTACGGTGGCCCAACATGAGTGCCAAGAGCGCTTTGACGCATCGCGCGTACGTTTTGGGGCATGTCGGCTGATGGTGGTGGACGATATCGAGAACAACCGAGCCCTTTTGCGTGAGAATTTTGCCCAAATGCCCGTAGTACTCATCGAGGCCTGTGATGGTGTAGAAGCGGTAGAGAAGGCTCAAAAAGAGCGTCCTGACGCCATACTGATGGATCTACGGATGCCGGGTATGAACGGTTATGAAGCGGCCAGACGGATCAAACGGCTCTACGATGTGCCCATTATTGCGCTAACTGCATCGGTGATGGAGGAGGAACATCAACGCATGAAGGGGGCGCAGTTTGACGGCTATCTGCGCAAACCTGTGCTGCGTAGCGATCTGTTTGAGACGCTTTGCGCCTTTTTGCCCTGTGAGCAACTTCCCAAAGAGGAGACGAAGACACCGATGGCTTTGAGACTGTCAAAAGAGGCCAGAGCGGATGCGGCCTTGATTGTTACCGCGCTTGAGGGTCCGCTTTTTGATCGTTACAGTGCCGCGCTCAAAACCCGCAATATCAAAGAGACCGGCGCCTTTGCACAAGAGTTGCTGGCGTTGTCGCAGCGCTATGGGCTCTCAGAGTTACAGGAGTACAGCGCCACATTGTTGCGCCACGCCGATAGCTTCGATATCGAGAATCTGCGCCGCCAAATGGAGCGCTACACGACGCAGATCGAGGCGTTTAAAACGGCGCTTTAGGGGAAAAATATGTTTACATGTAACCAATATATACTAAGGGTGTTTGTCTTGCTCTTCGCTCTGGCTCCGGCATGGCTGGGTGCTTGGGAGGAGCATGAGGGGATGTGGCAAGAGACCGACTTGATGCGCTTCGACCAGAATGCAGTCGGCTTCACTGCGTCGTAGAGAGTAGACATAGGTGTCACAGAGGCGCACAACCAGCGTGGAACCCATCAAGGAGCGTTCTAGAATCTCTATTTTTGTATCACGAATAAACCCTAGTGAGAGCAGACGCTCTTTGAGCGGTGAAGGGGCGGTATTTTTGATGATCATCGCTTTTGTGTGGGTTTTGAGGCCACCGAGGAGTTGAACCTCTTTGAGTGAAGGGGGATTGTGGCTCATGGATGCTCCTAGAATAGCGGTACTAGATGGGCAAATGCATTTTTTGTGCTAAAAGAGTTTTATGCGCGTTTTCAATTTTAAGTCCCAAAACTAATCAAGAATTCAAGAAAATTATAAAGAATTAAGAAAGATAAGATTGCTCTAAGCTTCACACTTCTAGAATGATTAACGACCAATCATAAAAAAAAGGGAGGGTGAGATGAGCGTTAAAAGAGAAGCGGTAATCAAACTGTTTACCGCACCGAATGCGTCTGTACAGACCAACCGAGGTGATGCGTACTACGCGGATCTGTATCGGCGCTGTGAGGCGCGGCTTGGCGAACTGCGGGCCATGGCACCGAAAAGCCGGATCAATCTGCATGAAGTGTTGCAAGACGACGGTTTTGACCGCCGCGACTTTATGAAATGGGCGAGCGCCACCACGGCGATGCTGATGCTCCCCTCCTCTTTTACCCCGCTCGTAGCCGAAGCGGCGGAGCTGATGAACCGTGTGCCGGTGATCTGGATTGAGCTACAAGACTGCGCGGGTAACTCCGAAGCCCTGCTGCGTAGCGACGGGCCAAAAATCGATGAGATTGTGCTCGATATCATCAGTCTGGAGTTTCACGAAACCTTGATGGCGCCCTCAGGTCATCAGGCTGAGAAGCAGCTAGAAGAGGCGATTGAGCACTTTAAAGGCAAGTATTTGCTCTTTGTTGAAGGCTCCATTCCTGTAGGCGAAGGCAGGGAGTGGTGTACCATCGGTGCTTCAGGCGAAACCTTTGAAGATCATCTGCTGCGCCTTGCCAAAGACGCCGCAGCGGTGGTAGCGGTGGGAAGCTGCGCGACGTTTGGCGGCGTGCCGGCTGCCGCGCCCAACCCCACCGGAGCCGTGGGCGTGATGGATGTGGTGAAGGGCAAACCCATTATCAACATCCCCGCCTGTCCCGCCAACCCCGCCAATATGGTTGGGGTAGTGCTGCACTTTGTACTGACGGGACAGATTCCGGAACTTGACGCCTTGCTGCGTCCGAAGTTTGCCTTTGGCTACCGCATCCACGACAACTGCGAACGTCGCGCCCACTTCGATGCGGGCGAGTTTGTCGAAGAGTGGGGCGATGTGGGGGCGCAGAATAACTTCTGTCTCTACAAGATGGGTTGCAAAGGACCGATGACCTTTAACAACTGCTCCATCGTGCGCTACAACGAAGGGGTCAACTGGCCTATCGGGGTGGGTCGTGGCTGTATCGGGTGCTCTGAGCCCGATTTTTGGGATAAATACGCCTATGAGCGTCCGATGGCCGATGCCAAGCTCAAAGCGCCGTTTGGTGGCGTCGAGAAGAGTGTCGATGAGTTTGGACTGGGAATGCTCGCGGCTACGGCGGTGGGTATCGGCATCCATGCGGCTGCCAGCGCAGTTATTGGCAAAAAATCAACTGAATGCGGAGAAGAATCATGAGCAAATATATCGTAATTGACCCGATAACCCGTATCGAGGGGCATCTAAGAATCGAAGCGGTGATTGATGAGAACAACACGGTAGTCGATGCTTACAGCGCTTCGACGATGTTTCGCGGGATTGAAACGATCCTCAAGGGGCGTGACCCGCGTGACTGTGGACTGCTGGCTATGCGCATTTGCGGCGTGTGTACCGGTACGCACTACCAGCGTTCCATCGAAGCGGTCGAACATGCTTTCAATGTTACGATCCCGAAAAATGCCCGTATTGTGCGCAACTTGATTCAGGGTTCTTTGTATGTGCATGACCATGTGGTGCACTTTTATCATCTGCATGCGCTTGATTGGGTGGACATCACTAAAGCGCTCGAAGCAGACCCCGCAGCGGCGGTCAAAGAGGCCTACAAGTGGGCGGGTGTGGCCGGCGTGGAGCCGTATATGGCCAGTGAAGGGGAGTTTCGCGAGATCAAAGAGCGTGTGGGCAAGTTTGTCAAACAGGGACGTTTGGGGATTTTCGGCAACGGTTACTGGGGCAATGCACACTACAAACTGACTCCAGAGCAAAACCTCCTAGCGGTAGCGCACTATCTCAAAGCGCTGGATCTGCAACGCGAAGCCGCCAAAATGATGGCGATCTTCTGCGGTAAAAACCCGCATCCCCAATCCATTGTCGTCGGCGGCGTCACCTGTGTGCAGGATATTCAAAATCCTGCGCGTATTGCGCTCTTCAAACAGTTACACAAAGAGTTTACGGCCTTTATCAAAAAAGCCTATCTTCCTGATGTCTATATGGCGGGAACCATGTACGCCGATGAAGCACTTGATGGCACCGGAGGCGGTCTGAAAAACTATATGAGTTACGGTGACTTCCGTCTGGATGACACCGGTTTTTACAGCGCGGCACTGCTCTTTCCTAGTGGTACCGTTACCAATGGCGACCTGGGAAGCTATAAGCCGATCGATCAGAGCAAAATTGCCGAGGATGTCACCCACTCTTGGTATGAGGGCGCCAAACCGTTGCACCCCTATGATGGGATGACCATACCCAACTACACGGGCTTTGGTCGTAAGGAGGACGGTATCGCTTATCTGGATACTGAGAAGAAATACAGTTGGATCAAGTCACCGATTTATGATGATACCCGTATGGAAGTGGGACCTTTGGCGCGTATGGTGGTCGGATTCGCGGCGGGGGATGCACGGATCAAAAAATATGTCGGCAATTTTCTGACACGCGGCAATCTGCCCGTAGGCGTGCTCTTTAGCACCGTAGGCCGTACGGCGGCGCGGGCCATCGAGACCGAGCTGATGGCGGATGTGATGTTTGAGTGGATCGATGAGTTGGCCGCCAATGTGGCGGCGGGCGATCTGCGCACATGGACGGAGTTTGATTTTAATACCGTAAGCAAAAACGCTAAAGGCTACGGCATGGCTGAAGCACCGCGCGGAGCACTGGGTCACTGGGTGCGCATCGAGGATGGCAAGGTGGCCAACTATCAAGCCATCGTACCCTCCACATGGAACGCCGCGCCGCGTGACTATCAGGGGCGCAAAGGGGCGTATGAGTCAAGCCTGATCGGCACCAAAATGGCCAACCCCGACGAACCGCTTGAGATTTTACGCACCATCCACAGTTTTGACCCCTGTATCGCCTGCGCGGTGCATCTGGTCGATACCAAGGGTAAAGAGCTGGGCGTGTACAAAATAGGCACCAGCTGCAGCCTGTAAGGAGGCACCATGAAAACGAAACGACCGTTTCAGCGCGTAGAACGCATGACACCCACCATGCGCGTGATCCATTGGGTCAATGTAGTTGCCGTGGTGGCAGCAGTAGTGACGGGGCTGTACATTGCGCATCCCTATTATCAGACCTTTATGGCCGATCCGGCGGTAGACAAATATGTGATGGCGTGGAATCGGCTGGTGCATCTCTTTGCGGCCATCACGGTTGACATCACCTCGATCTGGGTGGCTTACATGTATGCCAGCGGAGACCGGCATAAGCCGTGGATGAAATTGATCCCAAGCAAAGAGAATGTAGTCGAGTTTTTCGAGGTGGTGCTCAACATCTTCACCTTCAACCGCCGCAAAAAATTTGATACGACGCACATGGACAGCTTCAACGCCTTTTGGTTTGCGCTCTTGCATCTGCTGCTGGTCTTCATGTTGCTGACGGGTCTGCAGATGTATGTGCAGGGCTTGGCTTCGGGCGAGAGCTCTATCGGAGCGTGGTGGCCGTGGATCTTACATGTAAGTACCGACTGGACATTGACGGTATTCGGCGGCAATATGGGGGTACGCTACGCGCACCATCTGGGTATGTGGGCCACTGTGATCTGGACGATGTTTCACATCTATGTTCAGATTTGGCGTACCATCTTCTGGCAAGAAGGAGATATTGCCATCGCCTTTGGCGGCAGTAAATTTCCAAAAAAACGTCGGGAGTAGTCATGAAATCAACCGCTATCATAGGGGTCGGCAATATTCTGTTCCAAGATGAAGGGATCGGCTGTTACGCCGCGAAGTTTCTCGAAGCGAACTACACCTTCTCAGAAGAGATCGACATCATCGACGGCGGTACGCTGGGATTCAAGCTGATGACCTACTACCAAACCTATGATCGGGTCATCATCATCGATACCGTCTCCATCGAAGATACGCCGGGTTCGGTCTACAACCTTCCGGCCGATGTACTCATGGGGCTGGGCAGTTACCGCCAGACCGCCCATGAGGTGGAGGTGGTGGAGATGCTGGAGATCTGCTCCTTGCTTGAACGTATGGCCGAGGTGAGTGTGATCGGTATGATTCCCGAAGATATCGTGAGCGTCAACATTGACCTTACCGATAGCATTAAAGCGGCTTTTCCTGCTTTGATTGCCGAGATCGTTCGGGAGCTGGAGCGCTGCGGCATTACATGTAAGCCCAAAAGCGTCTTGATCGGCCTTGATGAGATTATCGACGCCTACAACAACCCCTCTCACGCCAAACTCTGCGCATGATTTTTGAACTCTCCATCGGCTGGTCGTCGCACCAGCACTACATCCGCGATTTTTTAGAAGACTATTTTGCTTCCTTACATGTAAGCGTCAACGTCACCCAAACATCCGGTGCCATCAACATCGAAGCAGACGCAGAAGATACCGCGTTTGCGCAGGCACTGGGCACGCTCGAATCGGTACTGCCCTACTCCTTTTTTATGGGCGCCGTAACGCACCGTAGCAAGGAGGGAAGCTTTACATGTAGACCTATGCGCACCAAAGCGCCGCTTCCGCTCAATCTCAGTCTCTGCCCGCGCTGCGAAAAGCAACTACGCCAAAGCCGCGACGCGCTCACACACTGCGCTTTTTGCGGGCCGCGCTATAGCCTCTCGCTTTTGGATGCACCGCCCTTGATCGATGAGGCTTATATCCGTAGCGCTGCCGAGGCGCTCAAAGCGCTTAGGCGCCTTGGGCTGGGCACCCTCTTTGGCGAGCGTAATTTAAGCCTGATGGAGCGCTCAGAGGGTGATGGGTATCTGCTTTATGGCAGAGTAGAGCATCTGGGACGCGATTTTGCCCTCACCGCAGATGAACGCGCCGCGCTTCTTTCGATTGAGCGACCGCTGATGCAGCTCTCCACCCAAAGCGAGGCGATGCAGGAGCGCTTTGGGGGCGCGGTGTGGGTCAAATGCGTCGATGAGGCGGTGGGGGTGTTGCTCTTTGACGCCCTTGAAGGTGTGGATGCGTTGTGGTGCAGCAGTGCTGAGGCAGAGGTACATGTAAACTTTGCGCCCGCAATCCCATCACAAAAAGAGCTGCGTGTTGCCCTCTACAAAGAGGCGCGGTTGGTGATCGAGGGGGAGCGGGTCTGGACACCTTGCGCGGTGGAAAGGCCGCATGATACGCTGATCTATACGCCCACACTCTGCGCGGTGCGTGAAGGCGAAGCGCACCGCATCGATGCGACCGAGCGTTTTGAAGCGGCCAAAACCACCAAGCTGCTCGTTTTGGAAGGGAGCGAATGTGCGCTTGAGCACTCCAACATGAAGCCCTTCAAGATCGCCCACGCGACGCTTCGAGCGGTGGGCGCGACGCATGGGCTTTTGGGTCAAAGCGCGGTGGGGCTCTATTTTGAAGGGGATGAACTCTCCTTTCACTTT
>DZBC01000075.1 GCA_022729835.1 Sulfuricurvum sp.
GATTGCGTCTATTTGGCGTTACACTCCATCTTTCAAGACCGCAAACCCGATCTGATCATCAGCGGCATCAATAAAGGCTCCAACATGGGTGAGGATATCACCTATTCAGGTACCGCCGCCGGAGCGATGGAGGGGGTGCTGCATGGGGTGCCTTCCATCGCGGTGTCGCAGGTAATGGACTTTACCAAGCCGTTAGGCTCGCTCGTGCTGGCACAAAAGACGGTGCGCTCTTTGGTCAAAAAGATCTTTTCAGGCTCTTTTCCTCTGCCGCCTAGACAGTTTCTCAACGTCAATATCCCGCCTGATCTTGAAGATGCACCCTTACATGTAACCTACGCAGGATACCGCTACTACGGCAATGATGCCCATGTACACCGCAATCCGCGCGGACTGGAGTACTACTGGCTGGGCTTGCACCCACTGGAGTTTCGCCCCAGAGAGGAGCGTGAAGGGTTGTGTGACTTTGAGGCGATTGAGCAGGGGATGGTCTCTGTGACACCCGTTTTACTCGATATGAGTGCGTATGAGTCGATGGGGCTTTTGCGTTCGTGGCTATGAGATTTGAGCGTTGCCGGATGCTCTTTGGTGAGCACTACGGCGCGCTTGAAGGCTCCAAAGTGCTCTTGCTCGGTGTCGGTGGAGTGGGAAGTATGGCGCTGGATTGTCTGTACCGTAGTGGAGTGCGCGATATTACGATTGTCGATTGCGACACCTATGACATCACCAACCTCAACCGCCAGCTCTGGTCTGAGTTACATGTAAACGAATCCAAGGTCGAAGCGCTTGCCCAGCACTACGAAGGGATTACGGCCTTACATGTAAAGATCGATGAGGCGTGGGTGCGGAGTTTTGATTTCTCTTCATTTGATGTGGTGCTTGATGCCATTGATGATACCCACGCCAAACTCGCGCTGGCGCAGAAGTGTTATGCAAAGCTCATCAGCGCTACTGGATCAGCCAAAAAAACCGATCCGACTCAGGTGCGCGTGGATTCGATCTGGCGTACACAAGGCGACACCTTCGCCGCAAAGATCCGCCGTGAGCTCAAACGCCGCCGATTTGACCGCAACTACCGCTGTGTCTATAGCCCCGAAAATCCCCGCATCAAAGATAAGGGCAGTTTTATGGCGGTCACAGGGGCCTTTGGACTGGCTATGTGCGCAGAATGCGTGAAAAAATTGATGGAGATACGCCGATGAAAAGTAACGCCTCTTTTGAGATTCTCATCGTAGACGATGAGCGCTTCAATATTGAAGTGGTCGTAGGTTTTTTAGAGATGGAGGGGTATAAGCTTGCCTATGCCACGAATGGAAAAGACGCTTTGAGCGCTGCGTTTGCCAAGTCGTTTGATCTGATTTTGCTTGATATCAATATGCCGGGGATTGACGGATTTGAAGTGTGCCGACGGCTGAAAAAAGAGCCTTCGACACAGGATGTGCCGGTCATTTTTTTGAGTGCGCTGAGCGACATCGCGACAGTGACTCAGGCGTTTAGCGTGGGGGCGGTGGACTATCTCTCCAAGCCGTTTAACGGTCTGGAGCTTATAGCGCGGGTGCGCACCCAGATCGATCTGCGCCGCTATATTTTGGAGCTCAAAGAGAAACAAAATCGTTTGGCTCATCTAGCAAGTACCGATCAGATGACAGGGCTTGCCAACAAACTTCGCTTTATGTCGGTTGCCAAAAAGAGCTGTGAAGCGTCGAAACAGACGCCCAGTCGTCTGACACTGGCATACATTCGGCTGGATCGTTTGCAGCATATCAATACGGTGTACGGATACAAAGCGGGGGACAAGGCGATGATCAAAGTCGCCAAAGTGCTTCAAGCCGCGCTCAAGCCAAATGAGATCGCCGCGCGGCTGTTTGGATCGGAATTTGTCGTGCTGATGAGCGGCGTCTCATTGGAAGCCGGTGCGCATCGGATGCAAGCGGTATTGCAGGATATCCGAGGGCTTCAAAGTGGCGACGTCATGCTCAGCGCTTCGATCGGGCTGGTTGAATATCAGGTCGAAGAAGGATATGAGACTTTTATTTTACGGGCTGAAAAGATGGTCGAGGAGGCCAGATGTACGGGTGGTAACGTGGTGATGTGCAAAATATCGAAATTTTAATACTCATTTAAAGCGGATTGAACTATAGTTTATAAGTTTTTATTTTAAAGGGGTGATGACAATGGTTAAGAGAATGGTAATAGGGTTTGCTCTTTCGGCGTTGTTTGCTACGGGTGTATCAGCGGTGGAATTTGATCTTAAAAGCAATATGCAGAATCTGAACAAACATATGGTACAGATGCAGACGGCGTTTATCATGGGGGATAAGGCAGAGGCACTCAAAGCGGTAACGGCGCTGGGCGAAGAGAGCAAGCATCTACTCGCAGACGAAGCAGTGATGGCCAAAATGCTGCCCAAAGCACAAGCGCATAAGGTACGGATTGCAACGACTTCAGCCCGCATGATCGAAGAAAACATCGAAACGATCAAAGCCAACATGGACAACCTTCGCCGTGATACGGCTCAAAGTGCCTATCTGGATATTCAGCGTGCTTGTATGCGCTGTCACAATCTTGTCCGCGACTGGTAATCTTCGCGCTTCAACGGCGCGGATCCTTCGCGCCTTCTACTCCGCACGTTAGTGCGCCTTCCAATGCGATATAATGCGCTTCAAACACCTTAGATGGGGAACCAAATGACCAACAGTGAGCCAATGACTAAATACGGCTTTCAAAAAATTTCAGACGAGCTTAACTACCTCAAATCGGTAGAACGGCTTGAAAATGCCAAAGAGATCGAACGTGCCGTTGAGCTGGGCGATCTGAAGGAGAACGCCGAATATCACGCGGCCAAAGAGCGACAGGTGCAGATAGACAACCGTATCGACGAGCTAACGGCATTGATCGGCAAAGCGCAGATCGTCGATCCCTCAGAGCTGGAACATGCCCGCATCAGCTTTGGCTCGACGGTGGTGTTGTGTGAGACGGAAAGTGACGAAGAGGTGACCTACACCATCGTTGGTGGCTTTGAGTCGAACCCCTCGACGGGGTTGATTTCATTCAACTCCCCGCTGGCCAAACAGATGCTCGGGCGTGAAGAGGGTGATCAGTTCAAGGCTAAATTGCCCAGCGGTGTCAAAGAGTATGAAGTTATTGAAGTGAGATATCAGGAGATCGTCTTTGAATCCCATCACTAACAAAATCCCCGTTGCCATCGTCGGCGCAAGCGGCTACACCGGCATTGAGCTGATCAAAATGCTCATCAGCCATCCGATCTTCGAGATTGTTTATGTGGCCACGAGTGAAGGTGGCATGAAGATCGAAACGTTGCATCCCTCTTTGACGGATATCTTTACATGTAATGTTGAAAAAGCGGATGCGTGCGTGATTGCAGAGCGTGCGGCACTCGCCTTTTTGGCGTTGCCCCATCAGGCATCGATGGGTTTTGCGAAGCAGTTGTTAGAAAAAGGCGTCAAGGTGGTTGATCTCTCTGCCGATTATCGCCTGAAGCTAGAGACCTACGAGGCGCACTACTGCGTACATGAAGACAAGGCGCATCTGGAGGAGGCGGTGTATGGCCTTCCCGAGCTCTACCGTGAGCAGATCGCCAAAGCCAGACTCGTCGCCAATCCCGGCTGCTATCCGACCGCGACCATCCTGGGTCTTGCCCCCTTCACCCGTTTCATTGACGAGCGCTTTCCGATCTTTATTGATGCCAAAAGCGGGGTGAGCGGTGCAGGCAAAAGCTGTAGCGCTACGACGCATTTTGTCAGTATCAACGAAAATATGTTTGCCTACAAAGCCCTCTCGCATCGCCATGAGCCGGAGATCCACGAAAAACTGCTGATGCACAGCAACAAGAGCTTCGATGTGAACTTTGTGCCGCACCTTGTCCCGCTTACCAGAGGCGAGATGATCGATGCGTATATGTTGATCACAGAGTCGTTTGATCCGCTGGAAGTAGCCAGAGCGTTTTACCGCAACGACCCCTTTGTGCGCGTGTTTGATCAGAGTGTCGATCTCAAGTCGTGCGCAGGCACCAACTTTTGCGATATCCATGTCAAGATCAAAGGCAACAAGCTTTATGTCAACAGCGCAGTGGACAACATCTTGCGTGGCGCTTCGTCTCAGGCGCTTGTCAATGCCAACTTGATGTATGGTCTGGATGAGGGCCTTGGTATTCCGCGCATCGCTTATGTGCCCTAATCTCTTCGAGATTAAGGAAGGCGCCATCCTCGTAAGCGATGCCCATTACGGAGTGCTTCGCCCCAAACTTCTCCCTTTTTTACAAGATCTCGCCTCTGGACGCACACAAGCGACACAGCTTATTTTGCTAGGCGACATATTTGATCTTCTTTTTGGTCCGATCGATCTGACACGAGAGCGTAACCGCGAAGCCATCGCGCTCATTGATGCGATAGCGCAGCGGATGGAGGTGCTCTATTTTGAAGGCAATCACGATTTTTTGCTTGAGGGGATATTCAAAGGGGTGCGCATGGTGCCTATTTCGGCGCAACCCTTACATGTAAGGTTTCAAGGTCGCGACGTGTTGCTATCACACGGCGATCACGGTGGGCCTTTTGGGTATCGGCTTTATACTTTATTGATCCGTTCAAGATGGATCATGAGTATCATTGGCTGGATCGACCGACACGCCAACCATGCGATCATCCGTCGGCTTGAAGGGCGTTCAATGGGCAAGGATGAGTGTCGGACACTGAGTCATTTTGAATCCATCGTCTTACGGCGCTATCCACCGACGCACACTGAATCGATCTGCGTGATCGAAGGACACTACCACCAAAACCGCATCATCGAGCATCCGCATTTACACTATATCAACCCCGGCGCTTTTGCTTGCAATGAAAGATATTATGTTGTAAAATCGTTCCATGATGCGATTGCGCTTGAAGAGCATCGTTACCTCTAAGGAGCTTGCATGGCAAAAGACAACATGCTCAAAGTCGGCAGCAACGAGATGGAGCTGGTTGATTTCCGTATTTTTCGGATGATCGGAGATGAGGTGTACGAGGGTATATATGGGGTAAACGTCGCGAAAGTACGCGAAATCATCCGTATGCCAAAACTCACTGAACTTCCAGGAGTCCCAAGTTTTATCGAAGGGATTTTTGATCTGCGCGGTGTGGTCATTCCGGTTGTAAATCTGGCCAAATGGATGGGTGTTGAAACGCCTGCGAATGTGACGAACAAAAGTACTCGGGTCATCATTACTGAGTTCAACAATATTCTGATAGGCTTTGTCGTGCATGATGCCAAACGCATCCGCCGTATCAATTGGAAGGATATCGAACCAGCGTCGTTTGCTTCTGGTGGCGGTGCACTTGACGGTAGCAAGATCACCGGAGTCACCCGCATCGAGAATGACTCTGTTTTGTTGATTCTTGACCTTGAGACAGTGGTGCAGGAGCTCGGCCTTTACACGCCTGATCACGCTCAAGTACCGCGCGAAGAGCACCATTTTAGCGGTCTTGTGCTGTTATTGGACGACAGCGGCACGGCGCGTAAAATCATCAAAGAAGCGCTCGAGAAGATGGGTCTAAATGTGATTGAGGCTCAAGACGGCAAAGAAGGGCTCGCTCGCCTTGAATCGCTGTATGGTGTTTATGGCGAGGATTTGAATCGACAGCTTAAATTGATTGTTTCGGATGTGGAGATGCCGCTGATGGACGGGTTTCATTTCTCAGCCAAGGTCAAGGCTGACGATCGGTTCAAAAAGATTCCCATTGTTTTCAACTCTTCCATTAGTGATCATTTCAGTGAAATTCGTGGAAAAGATGCGGGAGGCGAAGCGTATCTCGTCAAGTTTGATGCGAACGTATTTTATGATGAAGTGGCGCGGGTCATCCGTCAGCACATAGCTTAGGGGGTTGGATTATGGATGAATTTCAGGAGATAATGCAGGACTTTTTGGTTGAATCCTTTGAGCTGATTGAACAGCTCGATCAGGATTTGGTACTACTAGAGTCTTCGCCGGATGATTTAGAGTTGCTCAACCGCATCTTTCGGGTGGCTCATACCGTTAAAGGGGCGAGTTCGTTTCTCAATTTTGACGTTTTGACCCATTTGACGCACCATATGGAGAATATTCTCAACATGGCCCGTCACGGCGATGTGCGCATTACGCCTGATATCATGGACGTGATTCTTGAGTCGATTGACTTGATGAAGGGGCTCTTAGAGCAGATTCGCGACAGCGGCTCCGATCAGGGTCTCGATGTTTCTGAGTGTGTGGTTCGTCTTGACCGCGCATCTGGCGGCAACGCAGAGGTCGTTCATGCGCCTGTGACGCCTAAGGTGATCCAAAAAGCACCTGAACCGGCTAAGGCGAAGGTCCCCGTTCACAAAGAAGAGGAGATTGACTATTCCAGTTTAAGCGAAGCGGAGATCGAAGCAGAGATTGAGCGTCTATTGGCGGTACGTCAGGCTGAAGACAGAGCCAAGCGTGAAGCAAAAAAATCAGAAAGTCCGCTGGATCAGGGTAAGGAGATGGAAGAGGAGTTCGATTTTGCTATGGAGATTGAACCCGCTCCTTTCACGCCGCCTCCACCACCACCGCCACCGCCACCGCCACCGCCACCTAGAGCCGCGGCCGCCCCCAGAGCGGTTGCACCGAACAATGACCGTGATGATGGCGATAAGCGCTCTTCGACCGCAGTCGAGCAGACCATCCGCGTCGATGTCAAGCGG
The DNA here is from genome assembly GCA_022729835.1 of Sulfuricurvum sp. Lineage (GTDB taxonomy): Bacteria > Campylobacterota > Campylobacteria > Campylobacterales > Sulfurimonadaceae > JAFGUB01. The sequence continues at coordinate 6,697 of DZBC01000075.1, forward strand.
CTTGATCATTTGATGAATCTGATCGGCGAGTTGGTCTTGGGTAAAAATCGTCTAATCAAGATTAATGACGATGTGGAAGAGCGCTATGAGGGTGAAGAGTTTTTAGAAGAGCTCAATCAGGTCGTATCAATCGTATCACTGGTGACGACCGATCTGCAAATCGCGGTCATGAAGACGCGGATGTTGCCGATTGGCAAAGTGTTCAACAAGTTTCCCCGTATGATCCGCGACCTATCCAGAGATTTAGGCAAGAAGATCGAGCTGGAGATCGGTGGCGAGGAGACGGAGCTGGACAAATCAATAGTCGAAGAGATCGGAGATCCTCTAGTGCATATCATCCGTAACTCTTGCGACCACGGGATTGAGAGTACGGCGCAGCGTATTGCCTTGGGCAAAAGCGAAACAGGCGTGATTCACCTTCGGGCTTACAATGAGGGGAACCATATTGTGATCCAGATTGCCGACGACGGTAAGGGATTGGATGTCGAAACGCTTAAGATGAAGTCGCTTGAGAAGGGGATTATCTCCGAAAAAGAGGCGGAAACCATGAGCGACAAGGAGGCCTTTGGATTGATTTTTCGTCCAGGCCTCTCTACCGCCAAACAGGTGACCAATGTTTCGGGTCGCGGCGTGGGGATGGACGTTGTCAAAACCAATATAGAGAAGCTTAACGGCATTATCGATGTTGAATCGGAGCTTAATGTCGGTACCACTATTAATCTGAAGATCCCGCTCACTTTGGCGATCATTCAGGCCCTGCTGGTGGGCGTACAAGAAGAGTACTACGCGATTCCGCTCGCTTCGGTTTTAGAGACCGTGCGTATCACCAAAGATGAGATCTACACCGTCGAGAGCCGTTCAGTCATGCGACTGCGTGAAGAGGTACTCTCTTTGGTGCATATCGGCGATATCTTTGAAGTGGAGCGGGTTTTTGATGGTAGTGAACACGCTTATGTCGTGGTATTGGGTCTGGCGGAGAGCAAAATCGGTTTGATCGTGGATTCGCTGGTGGGTCAAGAGGAGATCGTTATCAAATCGCTAGGTGAGTACCTTAAGGGTATTAACGGTATCGCGGGAGCAACGATCCGAGGTGACGGCGGTGTGACTTTGATTGTGGATGTAGCGGCGCTGATGCAGATGGCTAAGTCAGTCAAATCGACGATTGGATCACAAAGTGCGACGCAAAAAGCTTCTATTAAAGAGAAAACGCAGCCTAGCGACTACTGTGTCATGATTGTGGATGACTCCAAAACCGACCGTACTATTATGCGCACTTCACTAGCACCGCTGGGCATATCGCTAATCGAAGCGACCGACGGGGTCGAGGCACTCAATATCCTCAAAGCCGGAGATCACAACTTCGACGCAATGCTGATTGACATTGAGATGCCGCGAATGGACGGCTACTCACTGGCCAGTGAGATCAAGAAATACAACAAATACAAAAATATGCCGCTGATTGCGGTGACATCGCGCAGCGGAAAATCCGACCGTATGCGCGGGGTAGAGTCGGGAATGGTTGAGTATATCACCAAGCCCTATTCACCTGATTATCTGATGAATGTTGTTAAACGCAACATCAAATTCACGATGGGAGCCTAACCATGAGTAGTGACAAGCTTCAAAGCATTATCAACAAGCAAAAAACGCAGCAATCATCTGATGTCAATATTGAAGAGATTGTGCAGCTTGTCGGCTTCATCGTCGGCGATGAAGAGTTCAGCGTGCCCATATTGTCGATTCAGGAGATCATTAAGCCGATCTCATGGACGCGCGTACCGCAGACGCCCAAGTATATTTTGGGGGTCTTCAACTTGCGCGGTTCGGTGATTCCGCTGATTGATTTGCGGCACAAATTTGGTCTGCCACCCGCCAAGCATACTGAAGAGACCCGTTTTATCGTGATCAAACACGCCGAAGAGGTGGCGGGCTTTGTGATCGATCGGCTCACCGAAGCGATACGCATTAAAAAGCGTGACATCGGCCCCGCACCCGAGACCATTCTCGAAGAGAAGAGCATGATCGAAGGGGTCGGTAAAAAGCAAGATCGTATTTTGACGATTCTTAAAGTCAACAAACTCCTTGAGCGCGACTTTTAAGTCGCTGCCTCACCTCTGATGAACGTCTCACTCTATCAACAACGTCGAACGCAATGTTTTGAGCTGATGCAAGAGGGGGTAGCCGTATGGTGTGCGGCCACTTCTCAAACACGCTCCAACGATACCGAGTTTCCCTTTCGGCAGGAGAGCAACTTCTACTACCTTAGCGGTCTGCGCGAAGAGGGCTCTGTGATTCTCCTTTACAAAAGTGTGACGCAGCGGCGTGCGATTTTGTTTGTCAAAGAGCCGACGGCGCAAGAGCGGCTTTGGGTGGGCGGCGGCTTGGGGGTTGAGCGTGCCAAAGCGGAGAGCGGCTTTGAAGAGGTCTTTGATGTTGCCTCTTTTGAATCGATGTTGGCCGATCTGCTCAAAAATATGCCGCTGCTTTATCTGGATCTCTTTGGCGAAA
>DZBC01000076.1 GCA_022729835.1 Sulfuricurvum sp.
ATGGGTGGCCGGATCAAAACGTCACGGGTGGCCGGATGGGTGCGTTTTTTGCACCGAATTTACATTGGCTGCGTTCCACAAGCGGAACCTTGTCGCTTCGGTGTGTGAGAAAATCAATGATGCGCTTGACCCATGCATTGTGCTCGACGATGGCATAGAGCAGTGGCAAATTCTCTTTGGCGTAGGGATATTGCCGCGTCCATTCATCAGGAGCACGCCACTGACGCGCCCATGTTGCAACATCGCTTGAGCGCATCGGTCTGGCTATTGCGTACCCTTGCGCTACTTCACACCCCATCATGAGCAGCGCCGAGCCGTGAATGATATACTCAACACCTTCGGCAATAATCTCGCGTGAAAACGTGTCGGCAAGCTCGTGGATGCCCTCAATAATGGCCAGATCTTCGGGATCATCCAGCAGGTCAAAAACAAAACTTTGATCGATCTTCAAAGTCCTAACCGGTAGACGCTTGAGATAGGTTAATGATGAATAGCCGGTCCCAAAATCATCCAGTGCAAAGTTAATGCCAAGATCGCGACACTCAGTGATGATACCGGCAATCAGCGAAACATCCTCAAGTGCGCTGGTTTCAAGAATCTCAAATTCCAGATCACCCCTGCGCACGCCGCTGTAGCGCTGCAGCAAGGTGCGCACCGTGTCTACAAAGCTCTCTTGCTGAAGCTGCATACTGTCTACATTAACGCTGATGGGCAGATCAATACCCTGAGCATGCCACTGCTCAATCTGCCCCATGGCTTGCTCAATCACCCAATCGCCAATATCAACCATGAGATGATGCTGCTGTAGCTCTGGCAAAAAGGCCGCAGGCGAGAGCAGGCCCTTATCTGGGTGCTGCCAGCGGATAAGGGCTTCGACACCTATAACTGCGCCACTGCGCATATTGACTTTAGGTTGATAGTAGAGCACAAACTCACGGTTTTGGAGTGCTTTTCGAATGCGCTCAATGCTCTCTAGTCGCGAACGGATGGCGCGGTCATACTCAGCATCAAAAATGTGGAAGCGGTTTTTGCCCGACTGTTTGGCCTGATACATCGCCTGATCAGCCTGTCGCACCAACTGATCCGCATCAATTTGCTCCCTCTGAGGATAAAACGTCACACCAATACTGGCCGAAACCCTCAGATTAATCTCCTCTATGGTGATCAAGGCCGAAGCCGCCAAAAGCAGGCGATCAAGAACAGGTTGAACCTCAGCCGTGTCATTGATATCTTGCAAAATAGCAACAAACTCATCGCCTCCCAATCGAGAGAGCGTATCACCTTCACGCAGTGCCTGTTTCAGTCGCTTTGAGATTGTCAGTAGAAGTTGATCGCCGATGTTATGCCCATGTCGATCATTGACCTCTTTGAATCCGTCAAGATCCAGATAGACAATGGCAATCATCGTGCCGTGGCGCTTACTGTTGGCCAGTGCCTGCTGAAGCCTGTCTGAGAGTAACAAACGATTGGGCAGACTGGTGAGAATATCATAATAAGCTCTATGACGCAGCTCTTGTTCCATTTTTTTTCTGATACTGATATCAACGTGGGTACCGACCAATCGCTGCGGCTGTAAAAGTTTGCCTTGATCATCCATCGCCAGTCTGGCTCGCGCAAGAATAGTGACCCAATGACCTGCTTTGTGATGCATACGCAATTCCATCTCGAGCGTCTCAAGCTGCCCATTGAGATAGGCTCTGATTTTGGCCAGAGTGGGCTCCTTATCTTCGGGATGCACCAGTTGCTCCCAAGTAGAGAGCGTTTCGGGTAGATCACCATAACGGTATCCCAACATCTCAAGCCATCGTGGTGAGTAATAGACTTGATTGTTTTGCATGTTCCAGTCCCACAACCCGTCGCTTGAGCCCTCTAATGCATGCTTGAGTCGCTCTTTGATCTGGTGCTGCTGTGTAATATCATCATAGATACCCAAAACCCCTATGGTCGTTCCCGTAGCGGTATCGACAAGTGGGACCTTTGAGGTGCGCAACCAGATCTGATCTCCCTTTGGAGTTGTTTGCGGCTCTTCGTAGCCCAGCGTCGCAACACCGGTCTCTATAACCCTTGAATCATCTAAGCGATAAAGCTCAGCCTGCTCGCTCCAGCCCATTTCGAAATCGCTCTTGCCGATCAACTGCTCTGCATGTTCAAACCCGGCGTCACGGGCAAAGATATCGTTGCATCCAAGATAGTTGAGATTGTGGTCTTTCCAAAAAATTCGAAGCGGCGCAGTTTGAAGAATCGTCTTGATCAAATCTGTCGATTTGAGCGCTTCTGTCTGCATTTTAAGCAGCAAGTCACGCTCTCTGAGTAGCTGACTTTGTCGCATAAAAGCGAGCACCACGACAACAACGGCACCAAAATAGACCAGTTGCTGCTCCAATAAGATATCTGAAGACGGTTGGATCCTGACAAAAAGCACCGCTAAGCCTGACAATAAGACGGTAGTAATAGGCAAAAAACGCAAAAAAGCTTCGCTGAGCCGATCAAAGCGCTCGCTTTTTAAAAATACCAACTGCCAGTTTGACACCATCAACCCTGTAATAAGAATAGTGATTGAGAACATAGTGTTAAACCATGCACCGTCTGTATCCATCCCCTGAAGCACGATAAAGTTCCAGTGCATCCAGCTCCACGCCGAGCCTGAAAGTCCCAGAATAAAGAGTCCCAGCGGAATGTTTACATGTAAGCGCATACTCGGAATCATCAGCATGATCATCAGCATCGGAATGAGCAAAAAGAGGGGATAGGCCACCAATACACCCATCGATAGTGGATCAATACCGCCCTTGTGCGGCAGATAAAGCACCAAAACAAGTGTGAGGGTTGCCACGCAAAGCGCCAAAAGATCAAGCAAAAAAGCGATAAGGTTGATCTGTTTTTTTTGGGAATAGACTTCATAAAATAGGGCTATCGTCATACTCGGACCCAACCAGAGATAGAAAAAATCGGAGGGCGCAGGAAAATGGCTATAAGCGAAATAGACCTGAATGTCCCAGACGATCTGTCCGATCCCATAACCTAAAAAACCGATCCAAAACCACAATGCTGTTTGCCCCGACGTGCTTTTACGACGACGACGAAATCCCAAAAATGCCAAGAGCGCAGCGGCAGTCGTACCAAAAGTCCAATGGACGTTATCAAAAAAACTGATGAGCGATGACTCTTGCGCGAGCATCATACCCACGCTGCCCACAACGATACCCAACAATCCGGTTATGAAAACGATGATGTCCGCTTTGGGAAGGTAGGTGAAAAAAAGGTATAAATTTTTTATAATACCGCTCCGCACATTATTTGAAAATCGAAAGCTATTTTAAAGGAATCTATCTTAATACGTCCATAAGTTTCAGCCCGATTACATGGGCACTCCATGAACGACGCCAAACATTCAAGGCTGGCTCAAGTGTCGCTCTTGCGTCATCCTGACGATCGCCTTTAGAAGCAAGAAGACTATACAATCATAGACAAGTATGCGTGGTCGGCAAAATCAAAAATCAAGAGGAAAAAGCATGAAAGTAGCCATTATCGGAGGCGGTATTAGCGCTCTAGCTACAGCGTTTTATCTTAAAAAAGAGCGGCCTCAGTGGGAAGTGACAGTTTTTGAGAAAGAAGCGCAGTTGGGCGGGAAGATGAAAACCGTCAATCAAAACGGATTTTTATTTGAAGAGGGGAGCAACGGGTTTCTCTCCAGCAAACCCGACACGCTAGCGCTTGTCAGCGAGAGCGGATGCGAGGCACTTTTGATGCCAAGCAACGACAATGCGCGGATTCGCTTTATCTTCAAAGATGCACTGCATCGTCTGCCGGAGTCACCCATGGCGTTTTTGGCAACCCCCTTGCTCTCATGGAGAGAGAAACTACGAGTAGCCATGGAGTTTTTCACGCCGGCCCAAAAAGAGGAGACAGATGAAACACTACAAAGCTTCGGCTACCGAAGAGTCGGCAAGGGGATGACGGATACCTTTTTAGATGCGATGGTCGCCGGCATATTTGCCTCCACTCCCGAGAAGATTTCGGTCAAGGCAGCTTTTCCTGCCGTCGTCAGGCTTGAGAAGGAGTATGGAGGGCTGTTTCGCGGGATGCTTGCCAAAAAGAAAAAAGAGGCGGGGCCGGGCGGTATTTTGATGAGTTTTGCAGGAGGGGTGAGCCGCTTTATCGAGAAGCTTGCAGAGGCCTCCGGCGCACGCATTGAGCTTGAGGCGGATATCCGCGAGATCGCTTCGGAAGGCTCTCTTTGGCGCATCAAAAGTGGTGATGAAACGCTCTTGTTCGATAAGGTCGTGTTGGCGACACCCGCGTATGAGAGTGCGCGTTATCTGAGAACCATTGATCCCGAGGCAGCAGCACTTTTGGATCAGATCGAGTATTCACCGGTCAGTGTGGTCGGATTGGGTTATGAGCATCTGTCGCATGATCTGTTGGGTTTTGGTCTATTGACGACCACATCGGCGCAGCAGGAGATTTTGGGGGTGTTGTGGGATAGCTCGATTTTTACGGATAGAGCGCCTAAGGGTAAAAAATCCGTGCGTGTGATGATCGGAGGGCAGCGCAATGCGGAGCTTGCGCTCCAAGAGGACGCAGCACTCATCGCCATGGCCAAGCGCGGCATTATGGCGACGATGGGCGTGGCGGACGAGCCGACGGAGATCTATGTCAAACGCTATGAGCAGGGGATTCCCAACTATCCGGTCGGTCATTTGGCAGCAATGGATAAACTCTTTGCACGTATCGGTACACACCACGCTCTCTACCTAAACTCCAACGCCTACCGTGGGGTGGGACTGAATGACTGTGTCGCCAACAGCAAGCAGTGCGCCCGCAGCATTGTCAAGCAGAGCGAAAAGGCGCATTAGGTTGTTTTTACCCTTGCGATTTGCCTTTGCGTTGCTGCTTTTTATTCTGTTTCTTTTGTGTAGCTTGGGCTACATTTGGGGTTTGTTGTTGCAAAGAGGCATCGGTTTGTGTCACTGCAGCACGACTTGAAAGATCAACTCCATAGCGCTCAAGGGGGCTTTGATAGCCCTCAAGCGTCTGCGCACCAAGTGCCACTAGCGTTGCTAGCGTGAGCATGAGTGCTCTCATCGGTGGCCTCCTTGCGCATTTTGGGGATATTCACTGGTGGTTTTGCAGTACGTATCACCAAGCACACAACAGCCCTGCGGGATACCCATATTTTTGAGCGCACTGTCAAATGCCCAGTAGTGGTTGTAGCTTCCTTGTCGCAGATTCTCAAAGACCAGCACCAGATCATCGGCACCTTGCGCCACAGCGATATCGTGATCAAGGTCGTTGATGTCGGTTACTTCGACCATGCACCCAACCTCAAGCGCGTCTTGAATCGAAGCACTCCCCTTGCTGTAGAGCAGCGCATAAAGTGCGCCAACCTCTTCAATGGAGTACAGACCGCTACTATAGGCGTCAAGCGCTGCCTCATTGTATCCTCCGCTGTAGTCACTTGGGTTGAGGATATTGAGGTCGTACTTTTCAATCAACTCCTCCACCATTGACTGGTGCGTACTTTCGGCATTGTTGGCGATATTGCTCAGCGTTGTGTGTGGGGTGAGCGCATTGAGGGCGAGATAGATATCTTTCGCCAGCTTCTCTTCATTCCACATATACGCGACGGTATAACGCTGCTCATCGCTTAACTCGCTGCGCGGCAAGGCGGCAATTTGGTCATTCAAGAGCTCTTGATTGTTGCTTCCTTGGGGGCCTTGGCGTCTGCTGTTTGAATCGCCGCCGCACCCAGTTAGCTGTAGGGCTATAAGCGCGGCTAGGGAGAGAGTGATGAGTGATTTCATAATAGAGTCCTTTTGGTGTTTTGATGGAGAGATGATGACGCAGGTGTGTTAGCGCTGTGTTAGCTGCAACAAAATGCACCAAAGCAGCGAGGGGGCTTAGCGCCCGGTCACGCTTGCGGTGTCTCCGCGCCCTTGGATCACATCCACCATGCGCTGCGAAAAGAGCGGTGCGGCCATATTGGCTAGGGTGGCATTGGGGTGTGGATTGTCGCTACCCTCGGCGTATTTGAGCGGAAGATAGAGGCCGCCTTCGGTTTCGATCTCGTAAAAATCCCAGATGAAGATATTGTCTCCCGGCTCATCCCACGTATTTTTGACCCACTCAAAGAAGGTGCGGGCACGCTGGGCATCATCAGGGTTTGTAGTATCTACGGTGAGCGCCGCTCCCGTCCAGACCAGAAAGCGGGTGTTTGGGAACTGGCGCATTTTGGTTTTGAGCGCGGCGTATTGCAGGTAGTAGTTCTCCAGTGTTTGTGCGCCTGAGTCGATCGCGGGATTGCCGGTATCAGCACTGATCTCACTGACGGGATAGCAGTGTTTCCAGACGATCAGGTCATAGCTTGGTGTGAGCATTTCGAGGGTTGGCTCTTCCATATAGGCGCTGTTGCCGGCGTGATTGATCCAGATGTTCCAGTAGTCGTAGGGGTAGTTGTTCCAAGGATAGGGGTTGCCGCTTGGAAAATTGTGCTCTTCGATGGTGTAGGCGGTGGCGTGGGCGGTGTTGTAGTTTTGTATTCACGCTTCGACCCCTCCGTCGTAAATCACCCCTCCGGTGCTGTGGTGCAAAAAGAGGATTTTGGCATCCGAGGCCGTCGATGACGAATCGAGTAAGAACATCAAGATACTTGGATTGGGGCCCAAAGACGGGGCGGCATGAAGTGCAACCGTGAGCGAACCGAGAAGCAAAAAACGAGAAAAAAACATAAACGCTCCTTTTGAATGATGGCTCATTCAATCGGAAAAGCGACACGCTACAGGCTAACTGAATGAGGATTCGTCATCTTATCAGATCGGCGTGAAGCTTGCGTTACATGTAAGCGGATCGACTATTTGAGCGGCGCGTTTTTGGGCGTGTTGGCTTCGGCTAGAGCGATCATACCGCCTTTGAGGACGTGGACGTTGGCAAAGCCGAGCTGTTTGAGGCCGATGGCGGCCATGGTGCCGCGCGTGCCGGAGTGGCAGATGGCGATGATGGGGCGGTCGGTGGGGAGGGTTTTGAGCGCTTCGGGCGTGAAGAGCCGCTCGATGGGCATCAGCGCACTGTGGGTATCGGTCAGGCCCAGCACCGAGGCTTCGCCCTGCGAGCGTACGTCAAGCAGCAGGTAGGGTTTGCCTTCGCGGATCAGGGTCATCAGGTCATCGGCTTTCATAAAGAGCGTTGAGTCGGCGCACGCTTTTTGGTCCATGTGGCTGTAGAAGTGGTGCAGTTCGGCGGCTTTGGTTGCATCGAAGGCAAAAAGTTGCGTCGAAAGCGCGAGTGTGCCAAGTAAGAGGCTAAGGGCTTTTGTCATTGTATTTCCTTATGCTAAAAATTTGACGCAATTATAAAAAGTGGCGCTTAAAATCAGTTGTGTATATTATTTAAGCGTCAATATGCGGGGTGGTGTCAGCTTACATGCAAGATAAAAACGAAAGATTAATTGAGAAAGCAAAGAATTAACACAAATGTAACACTACTTTTATAGCATAACGCACTTTTACCCCCTGCCCCTAGATGTTTGGCGACTCAAGGGCGGAGGGTAGGTGTTTGGCACCGGGACGATGATACAAACTCTTCCTTTGAACACTCCTTAAACTCCCGGTGTGCATGCGAATCAACATAACCCCAGGAGAAATCATGTACTCACCGCGCCGTTTTGGCATCCCTTTGGCTTTGGCCCTGCTTGCGACACAAGGATTTTGCGAGGAGAATCTCGGCCTCATCAGCGTCGAGTCCTCCACCATCGATGATCGTTTTGCTCAGAAAAAAGATGAGATATCATCAACCGCTTCGCTAAGCGGGGATAAGATCGATCGGTCACACATCGAAAACGTACAACAGATGCTCCAACAGATCCCCGGTCTGAGCACGGAGCTGAGCACGGGCGATTCGCTCAAGATTCACATTCGCGGCGTCGAAAACCAGATGTACATGGGCGAAAAGCCCGGCGTCGCTGTGGTGATTGACGGGGTGCCGGTCTTTGAGCGCACGGGCAAGGTCAATATCGATATGGACAACATCGAGAGCATTCGGGTGATCAAAGGGGGCGCGAGCTACCTCTTTGGCGACGATGCCCTCTCAGGCGCGGTGATCATCACCACCAAGCGCGGCGCCAAATACAACCAGCTCTTCGGCGCAGCCGAGGCGGGCAGCTACGGCTACCGCAAATATGTCGCGCGCGCGGGTTATGCCAACGACGATCTCTCTTTTCACCTACAGGCCAGTCAGCGTGCGAGTGAGGGCTACCACGAAAACTCTGAGTACGACACCAAGTATCTCAACGGCAAGTTGCAATATTATGTAGACGACAGCTCGGACGTGAATTTGGGGATGGAGTATTCGCAGCGTGATAAAGATTCGCACGGCACCGTCGGCGGGGTGAGCGAAGCTAGGGATAATCCCAAAAGCATCTACAACGGCTACCAGCCCAGCCGCGACTATGCGCGGATGTTTGATGTGGAGCTGCTCAAGCTCTTCGCCACCTACGCCAAAGATTTTGACGATCAGAGCAACTTACTGCTGAGCGCTTACATGTACACCGATACCACCGAATACGTCTCCGCCCCGCAGACGCGTGATGCCAACGGTACCTACAGCCCCGTATTCGGTGATGATGATTATGTCTACGACAACCACTACGAACAGGTGCAACGCGGGCTAAAGAGCGAGTACCGCAGCTCGTTTGAGCGCTCGGCGGCGCTGCTGGGGGTCGATCTGCGGATGAACAGCTATGACAACAAAGTGCTCTACCGCGTCGGCCAGCGCCTCACCTACCGACCGCCCCACGCCTACGCGCAAGCGGGGGATTTCAAAAGCGACGACACCACCGATGAGAACGTCTATGCGATGTACGGCGAGTACAAACACGCCCTCACCGATGCGCTCAGCCTCACGGCCAATCTGCGTTTTGACGCTATCCTGCTCGATTATGAAGATTCGCTGAAGAATCAGTTCGACAAACGATTCAACGTCTACTCCTACCGCCTAGGCGCAAGCTACCAACTCGGCGAGAGCGACGCGCTCTTTGCCAACTTCTCGACCGGATTTCGTGCGCCTACCGTCACGCAGCTCTACGCCGGAGAGGTGTGCAAAAAACGCACCCATCCGGCCACCCG
>DZBC01000077.1 GCA_022729835.1 Sulfuricurvum sp.
GAGCGGATCGCCAGAGTGATGGGCTATCGCGGGGATCTTATCTTGCCTTACATGTAAGCAAAACTCAATCCTCTTCTTCCTCATCATCATCTCCTTCGCGCATCTCATTGAGCTCTTCGATGATTCCCTGACACTCCTCTTCATCCAGATCGCCATTTTCGAGTTCACCGAGCATCGCCAAAAACTCCTCACGTAACTCGCGCACCTCTTCAAGCGCAGCTTTGTCCTCCTCAGCAACGCTTTTAGACGCCGCGATCACCTCAAACATATCGTCGATATGCTCTTCGATTTCAGGCAAGATCTCCTCTTTAAGCATCTTTTCGAGTACCTCACTTGGTTTCATGCGCCCTCCTTAAACAGAATATCCCATTATACCTAGGCCGTTAGCAGAATCAAGAGCAGCAAGGCTTCTTGCCGGATAAAGAGTGAAACAAGGGAAAAGATGGGAGAAAAGCCTACATGTAAACGCGTTACATGTAAGCCTTTGAGCTTAGTGACAGCCGCAGCTTCCGCCGCTGTGGTCGTGCTGTGGTTTAGGCGTTGATGGAGTAGAACAAGCACTCACACCCGCTGGAGTAGTGGGCTGGATGGCTTGGTTGTCCACGCCGCCCTCTTCGTTGATCTGCTCGATCTGCGCCCAGATGGCTTCAGCGGCTTTCATATAGCGCTTGGCTGTCTCGGACTGCGGAGCGAAATAGACGATGGGCTTGCCACTGTCGCCGCCGGTGCGGATGGAAGGCTCAATGGGGATTTGTGCGAGAATCTTTGTGCTAAACTCATCGGCCATCGGCTGCGTCGTTCCCATGCCGAAAATATCATACTCCACGCCCGTATCCGGTGCGATAAAGCCACTCATATTTTCAATGATTCCGGCAATGGGAATGTGCAACTTTTTAAACATATCCAGCGATCGTCTGGAGTCATCCAGCGAGACCTGCTGCGGAGTCGTCACCGTCACGCCCAACGTAACGGGTACACTTTGCGCCAGTGTCAGTTGCGCATCGCCGGTACCCGGAGGCATATCGATCACCAGCACATCCAGATCCGACCACAAAATATCGCGCAAGAACTGCTCGATCGCCTTCATGATCATCGCACCGCGCCAAATCAGTGACTGCCCCTCTTCCATCAGGCTTCCCATCGACATCATCTCGACGCCATACGCCTTGATCGGAAGCACTTTGTTGCCCGAAATATCAGGCTTAACATTTTCAACGCCCATCATACGTGGGATGTTAGGCCCATAAATGTCGGCATCGAGCAGCCCTACTTTTTTACCCTGCATCGCCAGTGCTACGGCAAGATTGACCGAAGAGGTCGATTTACCCACCCCACCCTTGCCGGAGCTGACCATGACAAAGTTTTTGACATGCGGCGCAATGTTTTTGCCCTTAGAGGAGCTTTCACGCGGTATTTTGGGAGCATTGATCGTTACAACCACTTCGCCTGCACCAGAGCGTTTAAGCTCTTCAGTCGCTTCGACGGTGATCTGATGGGCCACTTCGGGGGCACTGGAAGTGATATCGATGGTTACATGTACATTAGCACCGTTGATCTCAATCGCTTTAACGAATCCGAATGTGACGATATCCTTCGTAAATCCGGGATAAGTCACCTTACTCAATGCCGATTTGGCTAGTTCTTGTGTCATTATGTTCTCCTTACATATAAATAGGTTTAGCTGGCATTTTTAGCCTCTTGAGCGATACGTTCAATAGCTTCCGGGTTTTCCATAATCTGCTGCGTGATCTTGTACGAACAAAACTTCGGCCCGCACATAGAGCAGAACTCCGCCTCTTTAAAAACATCTTGCGGCAGCGTTTCGTCGTGATACTCGCGTGCGCGCTCAGGATCGAGTGCCAACTCAAACTGGCGGTTCCAGTCAAAAGCGTAGCGCGCATCGCTCATCGCATCATCGATATCACGCGCCCCTTTGCGGCCACGCGCGATATCGGCGGCGTGCGCGGCGATCTTGTAGGCGATAATGCCGTTGCGCACGTCTTCGGCATTAGGCAGCCCCAGATGCTCTTTGGGGGTGACGTAGCAGAGCATCGACGCCCCGTGCCATCCGCCCACCGCCGCACCGATGGCGGAGCTGATATGGTCATACCCCGCCGCAATGTCGGTTACCAGCGGCCCCAAGATGTAAAACGGCGCTTCGTGGCAAAGCTCACGCTGAATCTTCATATTGCGCTCGATCTGATTGAGTGGCACGTGACCGGGACCTTCAATCATCACCTGAACGTTCTTCTCCCACGCCCGAAGCGTAAGCTCTCCGAGTACCTTCAGCTCGCCTAACTGCGCATCATCGCTCGCATCGGCCAGACAGCCCGGACGCAGCGAGTCGCCCAGCGAAAGCGAAACGTCGTAGCGGGCGCAGATATCGAGAATCTCGTCATACGCGGTGTAAAAGGGGTTTTCGCGGTGGTAGTGCATCATCCACGCCGCCATCAAGCTTCCGCCGCGGCTCACGATACCCATTTTACGCTTGGCGACTTTGGGCATGGTTTCGAGCAAAAAGCCCGCGTGAATGGTGAAGTAGCTCACCCCTTGTTGCGCCTGACGCTCCAAAACCTCCAGCATCTTTTCAATGCTTAGATCTTCGATCTTGTTGCCCACGTCGTGCAAAATCTGATAGATGGGCACGGTGCCGATGGGGATCTTGGAAGCGGCAATGACCGCTTTGCGGATCTCGTCAAGATCGCCGCCGGTGGAGAGATCCATCGCGGTATCGGCCTTGTACTGCTGCGACACCTGCACCTTCTCCACTTCGCCGGCTATATCTGAGGCGAGCGCGGAGGAGCCGATATTGGCGTTGATCTTGCAGCGCGCCGCCAGACCGATCGCCATAGGTTCAAGCGTCGTATGGTTGATGTTGGCGGGAATGATCATGCGCCCGCGCGCGATCTCGCTGCGCACCAGCTCCGCATCCAAATCCTCGATCTTTGCGACGTAGGCCATCTCCTGTGTGATGATGCCCTGCTTCGCATAGTACATCTGGGTGCGCACCTTGTCGTTTTGGCGCTTTTGTACCCAAGAAGTTCTCATGGTATCTCCTTCATTTCTACAGCCTTCAACCCTTGTTGCGGCCTCTCTTTGTATCGGTGGCGTACTATAGTTTGCCCGACTCAAAAAGAGACCCACATCTAAAATTCGATTGAGATTTTTAACTATTTTTAAGCCCTCTGGACCATGTTGCAATAGTACTGCAACAAGATAAAAAAAAGCTTTCTGCGTGTATACTTTCGTAACAGTTTCCCAAAAACAGGAGTGTTTTTGTCCGATTTAACGCTTATCTTGCTCTGCGCCGGAGAATCGAACCGTTTTAAGCTTCCTTTAAAAAAACAATGGCTGCGCATCGGACATGATCCGCTTTGGCTTTTTGTTACCAATAGACTCAAGGCAGGCGGTTTTTTTCAAAAAATAATCATCACTGCCCACAACGACGAAGTCGCCTTTATGCGCCACTATTGTGACGAGTGCATTGTTGCCGGAGGTGAGAACCGCCAAGCCTCCCTGCGCCATGCCCTTGAGCAGGTACAAAGCGATTACGTGATGGTGAGTGATGTCGCCCGTGCCTGCGTCGATGAAGCCTTGATCAAGCGGCTTATCGAGCGCAAAGGTGAAGCCGATGTGATCGTTCCCGCTCTTGGTGCCGTCGATACGATCACCTATAGAGATCAAACCATCGAACGCGCCGAGGTGTTCCGACTGCAAACCCCGCAACTCTCCAAAACCGCGATGTTGCGCCAAGCCCTCCAAAGCGATACAATCTATACCGACGAAAGCAGCGCCATCGTCGCCGCAGGCGGCACGAGGCTGCTGATCGAAGGAGACGAAGCCGCCCACAAAATCACCTTCGCCTCCGATCTCCACAACATCCCCTGCCTTAAAGCGCCCTCAAGCGCTACACTCAGCGGCAACGGCTTTGACGTCCACGCCTTTGAAGAGGGGCGCTACATGGTGCTGTGCGGCGTCACTATTGATGTGCCCTTTGGCTTCAAAGCCCACAGCGACGGCGATGTCGCCATCCACGCCCTTATCGACGCACTTTTGGGTGCTGCGGGCTTGGGCGATATCGGCATGCTCTTCCCCGATACCGATCCACGCTACAAAGATATAGACTCAACAAAACTCTTACATGTAACGATACAAAAACTGCGCCACTTCGGCTTTGAACCCACCAACGTCGATCTTACGCTGATTGCCCAGACACCGCGACTGCAAAACTACAAAGATGCGATGCGCACACGCATGGCTGAGCTGCTGGGTATCGACAAAGGCCGCGTCAACATCAAAGCCACCACAACCGAACAATTAGGCTTTATTGGCCGCAAAGAGGGCATCGCCGTTTTGGCCAGTGCCTCATTAAACTATTTTGACTGGACCCAAGAATGAAAATCCTAATACTGGAAAATGAAATTTATCTGGCGCAGAGCATCTCCGCCAAACTCACTGAGCTGGGCCATCAATGCGACAACTACAGCTCCATCAAAGACGCCTTCAAAGGGACCGCCTACGACGTCGTACTGCTCTCAACCAACATCAATGGTCAAGATTTTTACCCCATCATTGATGCCTACAAAGAGTCTGTGGTCATCTTGATGGTCTCTTATATCTCCAACGACACCGTCTCCAAACCGCTCAAAGCCGGAGCCAAGGACTACATCCAAAAGCCCTTTATGATCGAAGACCTGATCCGCAAAATCGACCACTTCCAAGATTACGAACGGCTCAAACGGCTCAACACCACCTATGAGCGCTACCTAAGCTATACCTTTCAATCGGTCGCCATCGACAGCGAACTCTCTAGCGCTTCGCTACCGCTGTTTATCTCAGGAACCAACCAAAAGCAGTGCGATGCCTTTGCCTTCAAATACGCCTCTACGCGCAAAAAGACCCTCTATTTCATCTCACTTTCGAGCTCCGATGCCCTACACCAGATCACAACGATTGCCCCATCGGCGATCATCTACATCACCGATTTTCAGCTACTCAAAAAGAGCGACTACCTCAGTTTTTTCAACCTGATCTCCAATCGGCAGATCATCGTCGCGGGTACCGAAAAGATCCACGATATCGACTACCGCGTAGTCGAGCTCAAAAGCCACCATCAGTTTTTCGATCAAGGTGACATTATGCCGATTGAGGATTATGTCAAGTACATCGTCATACATTATCAACAGAAATTCCCCGACACCGAACTCTCCAAAAAACTAGGCATCTCGCGTAAAAGTCTATGGGAAAAGAGGAAAAAATATGGCATCGTCAAGAAAAAATAGGGCACTCCACATCGATGAACAGGCCATTTCGGCTCTTGGTCTACTCAAATCAGGGCTGCTCTACCCCGTCACCGAATTGATGAATCGTGCGCAGATGGAGCAGATGTGCCTCAGTCGTCTGGTTGAGGGCATCAGCTTCCCCTTCCCTTTTTTGCTCGCACCCAGCGGCAAAGTCAACGAAGAGGTCATTACCAGCGCCACCATCGGTGAAACACTCGATCTCTTCTGCAACAAAGAGCGCGTCGGTAGTATCGTTGTTGAAGAGGTTTTTGACATCGATCCCAAAAAACGCCTCCTGACGATGTATGGCACTGATGACATCAACCATCCCGGTATTCTCTCCAATTTTGAACGGATCGGGCACTACGCAGTAAGCGGAGCGCTTGAGATCAAACACGAAGAGTTGCTCGAGACCAAAGCAAAGATCGAAGAGCTCAAAGTTGCTACCGGCGCCAAAATCACCAATGCCCTCGTCATGGCAGCCAACCCATTTCATCGTGCTCATGAGCGCCTGATACGCCAAACCCTCGAAAGAAGCGATCTGCTGGTGATTTTTCTGCTCAAGCCCTACCACAATGCCGATCTCTCGTTTGAACTTCGCTCACGGGTGCTGGACTACTTCATCCACCATTTTCTTCCCAAAAACCGCGTCGTTGTCGTACCTCTGGAGAGCAGCTACATCTTCGGCGGCTACAACGAAATCATCCTTGATGCCATCATTACCAAAAACTATGGCTGTAACGTCCTCACCATAGGTCAAAACCACGCTGGGGTCAATCTCTATTACGACCGCAAGCTTGACCAATCCCTACTGGCAAAAATGCAGGGAATCGATATCCAGATCGATATCGCTAGTGAGTATGTCTACTGCAATATCTGCACTACACTGGTAAGCACCCATACCTGCCCGCACGGTCGCCACCACCACATCTCCTACGCCTCCGATTCGATTCTCAAACTCTACAAGCTGGGCATCTTGCCTCCGGCGGTTCTGGTGCGCAAAGAGATCTCAGCCATCATCCTCAGTTCGATCTATCCAAACCGCCTAGAGGGCATCGAAAAGCTCTACAACGATCTCATGCCGCACAGCGGACTACTAGAGAGCCGCACTGAGCGCGATTTCTACATCGAATTGTCGCGCCTTCACCAAACTACTTCGCTCACTTAGAAAGGCTATCATGAACCGTTTTTTCATCACCGTCGGTTATAGCGGACTCGCCCCTGTCGCGCCGGGCACCGTAGGATCACTCGTCGCTTTGGTCGCGGGTGTGCTGCTACTGCTGTTTGCCGGAACACAAACCCTCTTTCTTGCCACCATACTCGCCACCGTTGCGGGCATCAAGATGATCGATCTCTATGAAGCGCAAAGCGGCACGCATGATGACAAAAGTATCGTCATTGATGAACTCGCCGGAATGTGGCTGGCTCTGGGCATCGCGCCGGGGGTGAAGATCAGCACTGAGTCGCTTCTGGATCTCTCCAGCGGCCACGCAATCATGATCCTCTGCGCCTTTGGATTTTTTCGCCTCTTTGATATCACCAAACCCTCGTACATTGGACGCATCGACCGCAACGTCAAAGGGGGCATGGGCGTCATGGGAGACGATCTACTCGCGGGTGTCGCCGCTGGTATCTGCGCCGCGATGCTCTGGCAGATATGGCTTTGGATCGCTCAAGGGTGGGGACTATGATGCATCCCGATCTGCTCTCCTCCATCGACACCATCACACCGCTACCAGAATCGGTTCACGAGATAGAGCGGGTCTATCATGATGAACAGACCACCTTTGAAGATTTTGTCCATGTGATCGAAAAAGACCCCCTACTCACCGCCGATATCCTGCGCGCCGTCAACGCTCCGATCTACGCCCTCAAAGCGCATGTCAGCAACATCCAACAAGCCATCTCCTTGCTGGGGCGCTCTGTCGTACGAACCCTTGCACTGCAAAGTGCGATCAACCGCTCTTTTGTCATCAACCTCTCACCCTATGCCATCACCAAAGGGGAGTTTGCCGCAGCAAGTGAAAAGCAGTTGGCCCTGTGCATCCACTGGCTGATCCGCAAAGAACCCAAGTGGCTGCATCTGCTTGCACCAAGTGCGTTTTTGATCCACCTTGGCCGGGTCGTGATCGCCAAATGGCTTATCGAAAAAGCTACGCCTTCCGCGCTACAGTTGGCGCTGGAGCGCACCTCTAGCCTCTTTGAAGCCGAACGCGAGCTCTGCGGACTAAGCGCGGCAGAAGTGAGTGCGCTACTCTTTGAGCGCTGGCATTTTGATCCTGCCATCGTGGCACTGATGCGCCAAAGCGTCGATCCCTTCGGGTGCGTCGCAGAAGCACGCAGACAAGCCGTTGCCTTACATGTAATCTGCAACACGATTGCTCCCGATGGAAGCATCGACGAATCCGCGGTCGACACCCTCCGCCAAACGATTGCGCGCGAAGGACTCTCTACCGAAGACTACAACCGCGCCCTTGAGCGGCTCAGGCGTTAGATCATCATCGGGTCGGAAGTCGGCTCGATCTCTTCGAAATCTTCGACGATCTGATCGAACATTTTGCGTATCTTTTCGATTTTGACACACCACCCTTCAAAGATCGAAGCCGATGCCGGAAACGCTTGTGAGAGTTCGCGGTAGATCATCATGCGCCCCTCAAGGTGGCGGCTGATCTCATCAAAAGCGCTGCGCAGATAGGCTTTGGACGTGGTATGACGAAAAAGTGCTTTCAGCATCTTTTTGCGCTCTTTCACCGGCAACGATTCATCAATCGCTTCGGCGATACGTTTGATATCAAGGCGTGATAGATAGACGCCGCTTTTGGCGGGAGAGAGCAGCCTATCTTGCAGATCGTCCACAAATGCGGGTGCCGGCTCTGTATCGGCGGCGTCACCTTGACCCTGACTGTTTTGACCCTCTTCGGGGTTGATCGCACACTCATTACGTACAAATTGCTCAAACTCTGCGCGTAAACTCTCTAGTTCTTCGGGTTTCATCGTGACCACTCCTTCAATAAAATATGATACATCGTCTCGCAGTAAGGCTCAAGCATCTCCGTAGCCGCGATCCAGTGCGTCGCACCCTGCGCAGCCGTCACATACGCCTGTGGCATCGTATCGATCACCAGATCAAAACCGCTCAGATCACTCTGCGGCGTGAGGCGGTTGATGTCGATTGCACGCTCCATCTGGTTGCCCAGCGACATCAGTGTCTCGATGACTGGATCAAACCACGAAAGCTCCAAATGTCTCAGACGTAGTGCCAATGCAGCCGCAAGCGTACCTGAGCCCAGCACCGCTATATGGCTTACATGTAAGGCTTCTACCTGCGCCGCAATCGCCTCAGGTAAAACCCAAATACCCTCCAGTCGCCCCTGACGTATCATCAAAGCGTCACAAAAACCGCTCTTGCTTACCTCCGGTGTCGCAGTATCGAGCATCTTCGACACCGCATCTCGATACTCCGCACCGATCAACACCCCGCCAAGATGTGATTGGCGCATGTTGCTGATCGTAAAATAGAGATCATCTTCGCGGATGTTCATCGGGATCATCATTGCGTCGTTGCCGCCTGTTTTGAAGAGGCGGTTGAGCGTCACGCTAAAGCGGTTGCTCTGCGCCTTTTGTGCTATATATCCATAAAGCTTTGTTGTTGTAGTAATGGCGTTATGTTCATTCATGATCGATCCCCCATAAAGTTCTGGCTTCATCCTCTTCAATATCACAGCGGCGGCAACAGTTTTCACTGTGAAGCGAGACAAAATACGCACCGCATTCATGGCACATCTGGACGCGAAAATCACCCAGCCTTTGCA
>DZBC01000078.1 GCA_022729835.1 Sulfuricurvum sp.
TATGAATATAGCCAGCATGATCGTGTGATGGGCGAGTTGCTGCCGCGCATCAAAGAGGAGCTTTGCTAAGTGTGGCATGAACTCAGCGGCAGCGTCATTGCTTCTTTGGGGCTAGAGGGCAGACTCGGCGACGCCGCGCACTTTTTTCTCTACGACACGGTAAAAATCTGGGCGCTGCTGCTCTTCATCATCTTTGCTGTCAGCTTTTTGCGCACATGGATGAACGTAGAAAAAGTACGCGCCTATCTGGCGGGCAAACGCGAACTCAGCGCCAATATTCTTGCCGCGCTCTTTGGCATCATCACCCCGTTTTGCACCTGTAGCGCCATTCCGCTTTTTCTGGGCTTTTTACAGGCGCGCATTCCCGTCGGGGTCACCTTTAGCTTTCTCATCAGTGCGCCGCTCAACAATGAAATCGCTATTGCGATGCTCTTTGGGCTTTTCGGCTTTAAGATCACCGCGATTTACATCGGGTTTGGGCTTTTTGTGGCGATTGTGGGCGGCTACATCATCGGGCGTCTGGGGGTTAAGAAGTATGTGCTGATTCAAGTCCCTGTGATTGAAGGGGCGTTACATGTAAACGATGAACGTCCTACGTTTCAAGAGCGCATTCGCGAAGCATGGGCAAATACCCGCGATATTTTTATGAAAATCTATCTTTGGGTGATGCTGGGCGTGGGGGTAGGCGCCTTTTTTCACGGCTATATTCCCGCCGAGTTCATCACCGAGTACGCCGGAGGCGATGCGTGGTACGCTGTGCCAGTGGCGGTACTGATGGGTATCCCTATGTACGCCTCCGCCGCAGGTGTTATGCCGCTGGTGGAAGTGCTAACGCAAAAAGGAATGCTGCTGGGATCGGCACTAAGCTTTATGATGGCCGTTACCGCGCTCTCGCTGCCTGAGGCGATTATTTTAAAACAGATCTTACATGTAAGGCTCATTGCCCTCTTTTTTGCCATTATCGGGGCAGGAATTATGGGGATCGGCTTTATTTTTAATGCCATTTTATAAAGGAATACAGAATGAAAATCGAAATTCTCGGCACCGGATGTGCCAAATGCAAAGCCCTTGAAGAAGCGGCCAAGCAGGCTGTGGCGCAGTGCGGCATCTTTGCGCAGGTGGAAAAAGTGAGCGACCTTCAAAAAATCATGGGCTATGGGGTGATGAGTACGCCCGGACTGGTGATTGACGGTGTGCTGATATGCAGCGGTAAAGCATTAAACGTAAACGAGATCGTCGCGCTCATTAAAGCGCAGTAACGCAGCCCTAACTTCGGCTGCGCAAACCTTACTTGACTCTGCTCTTTTCAAATCCCTTGAGTCGATCCAGTTCGTAATTGATCGCCAGATCAGAGATCAAGATTTCACGCAGTGAGCAGACGAGAGACATGGCCAGCAAGATCAAAGAGGTGTAAAACGCCACAACCCCTTCAAACTCCCTATCCGCCTGAATAAACCCCATTGAGACCACCGCGACGAGAATACTCATCGCACCCGATGCCTGCATATATTTGATCAGCTCCACCCGCTTGCGCAACACGTCAATCTGTTTGAGCACAAGCAAATCACACCCTTTTTCGCACAGGCTCGCAAGATCACGGATTGTTTTATAGAGTGCGAGCAAACGCTGCGTATAGGCCAACATCAACAGGGATTGCGCCGAAAAAAGCAGTGCAGGCGTGGCGATCGAGAGCTCCATACTAGGCTTTGACGTCGAGCTGCGTGCCGATACCCGTGAGCTCTGCGCCGCTTATTTTGGGTGTTGCGATACTCTCTAAGACTTTGAGCACCTGCTCTCCCTGACCTTTTGAGGCCTCTTTGAGGGCGTAGAGCGAATTGGCGGATTGTGTAGCTGTGGGGCTGGTTGCTTCCATGATTGCTCCTTTGAATCTTTGTACCATTATCGGCTAAAATGGCTTTACATGTAAGCCTATACCTCCTAAACGATACAAGCTATTGTCGCAAAAGCTGATGACTATGGTTAGAAGACCGAAATGAGTAAAGAATTTTTAAAACCGCTCACAAAATCAAAAAGAAAGGTGTTCTATGGCGTTATCTCACGAAGAAAAGAAATTATTGACAAGGCGCGAAAAGCGCTTAAATAGCTGGCCCTACGTTGGCAGTGCCCTTTTTGGTCTACTTGGGGCTTGTAGTATCTGGCTATGGATCAAGGTGCCGTATCTGATCAGTCCGTGGGCAGTCTGGGCCGCGATTCAAGACGCTAACTTGAGCGAATCGACTGCGCTACTCATGGTGGCGATGCTCCCTGTCGTTGTGCTAACACTCGTTCTTTTTGCGGTCGCTGTAGTGGCGCTCATCTTCGTAGCGTTTGCCAATGAACGCAAACTGATACGGATAATCCGAAGGTTGAGTGAACATTAAGTATTTTTCCATCCCAACATTTTTGTAAGTATTTAAATTAATCGCTACAATTCTGTAAGTTTTATGCATAAATTATCTATTCTTCCCACCCATCAAAAAGGATGCCAATGAATCTCGTGAATAATTTGCCAACTCGTTTGAAACTTACCTTGCTTGTAGCTGTTGCTATTGTCTCTTTGCTGATTATCGGGTTGATGGGTATCCTCAAGCTTTCAGAAGTCGAGAGAGGTCTCAACACCGTCTATAATGACCGCGTTCTCCCACTAGAACAACTAAAAATGATTTCGGATGCCTACGCCGTCAACATTGTTGATACTGCGCATAAAACGCGCAACGGGAATATCAGTTTTCGTGATTGCGCCAAAAACATCCTTTCTGCGCAAGCGATTATCGATAAAAATTGGAAATCTTATATGGCAACATCGCTAACCGATGAGGAAGCTAAACTGGCGATCGAAGCACAAGCTACTATGGCTAAGG
Source organism: Sulfuricurvum sp. (assembly GCA_022729835.1). GTDB lineage: Bacteria > Campylobacterota > Campylobacteria > Campylobacterales > Sulfurimonadaceae > JAFGUB01. The sequence goes on from DZBC01000078.1 coordinate 2,862, forward strand.
GTAATAGCATAACAGAAAAAATTTTAAAAGCCTGCGACGCACATGATATGAACGGCGTTGAGACAATTACGATGCAAGAACTTTATCCCTTGATTGACCCTATCGGAGAAAAAATTTCTGCTCTGATTGAATTGCAACTGCGTGTCGCAAAAATGGAAAAAGAGAAGGCAACAGAGATATATGAATCAAGTCGTATCCTCATTTTCAGTGTGATCATTGTTGCATTTTTGCTTATGCTCACCGTTGCAAGTTTCATCATTAGCGGGATCACCCACTCCATCTCTAAACTTGAAATCACCATCGAAACGGTAGCCCAGAATCGTGATTTTTCACAACAAACACAGTTTACCGGCAACGACGAACTCGCAAATATGGGACGCAAAATCAATACCCTCGTCATGATGCTGCGCCAAGCGTTCCAAGGTATCGGTTCTGCTTCGGTTGAAAATCTCTCCGTATCCGCTGAGCTCTCAGCAACAACCCTTATGATCGGTAAAGCAGTCGAAGAAGAGGCACAAATAGTCTCTGAAACAACAAGCGAATCAGACAAAATGAAAGAGGCAATGAAAGCTTCTGCCACTGAAACGCAAATAGTACGTACTAAAGCGCTCAACGCACGCAGCAATCTGCAAGAAGCACAATCAGCTCTCAATAACACTATTGAGCAATTGGCAATAACGTTTCAAGCAGAAAGTGAAATTAATGCGCGCCTTAACTCCCTCACTCAAGAAGCCACACAGGTTAAGCAAGTGCTAAATGTTATCGCCGACATCGCCGATCAAACCAACCTACTCGCACTCAATGCGGCTATCGAAGCAGCGCGTGCCGGAGAACATGGGCGCGGATTCGCCGTCGTTGCCGATGAAGTACGCAAACTTGCAGAACGTACCCAAAAGAGCCTCGTAGATACCAATGCAACCGTTAATATAATCGTCCAATCAATCGGTGATATTACCGATCAAATGAACAACAATACACGACGTATTGAAAGCCTCTCAAAAGCCTCCACAGAAGTCAATAATCACACTGCAGCAGCAGTAAAGACCTTGGCCGATACAGTTGGTGCCATCGAAAAACTCTCGAATGAAATAGAGAATAATGCGGCAACGACCGAATCTATCATCATCAAAATTAATAAAATTAACAATCTTTCAACTTCAAATGCCCGGAGTGTCGAAGAGATCGCAACGGCAGCAGAACATCTACATCAAATGACCGAGCATCTTACAGCTCAAATATCAGTGTTTAAGATCTAAAAACCAGTTGTGCAATCACGTGTGCTCCTCTAAACGTTTACCCCCGCCCATAGCTACGAATATAAAAGACCTTCGGCTTCGTCCCTTTCTCCGGCAATAAAACTTCATGCGCATGTGCGCGCAACGTCTGGCTGATACGGCTTTGCGGATCATCCAGATCCCCAAAGATACGCGCATCGGCAGGGCACGCCACCACGCAGTGGGGCTGATGCCCAAATGGGGTGATGTGCGAGCAGAAGTTACATTTTTCGACAATCCCTTTTTCGCGGATCATCGCGTAGTTGTTACCGCGTTCAGCGTTCATGTAGGGTATAGGCGCACCGACTGCATCGGCGATCTCTTTGGGTGAGGAGGTACCGCCTTGCACCAGAGTACCTGTGCCGCCCCACTCGATATGGCCCTGTTCTTCGTTGAAATAGATCACGTTATAAGGATCGGCCACCATACAGGCGCGGCATCCGATACAGATGTCGGGATCATGCTCGGTAATCCCAAAGGCCTCATTGATATACATCGCGCCCGTTGGACAGGCTGCGACGCAAGGAGCGTCTTCGCAGTGGTTGCAAAGCTTGGGGATATACTCATAGCGCACATGCGGAAAGACTCCTTCGGTCTTGATCTCATGAAACGACCAGTCGATCCCCAGCGGTGTGTTGTTCTCTGTTTTGCAGGCGATATCGCACGCCCCGCAGCCGACACAGTTGTGCAGGTCGATAACCATACCAAAACGTGCCATATTACACCTCCACCTGTGTGATTTTTACCCGCATAAAGCCGCCATGTCGCACGGTAGAACCGCTAAGGCGCTCATAATGGCTCTCATAGAGGTGGTTGTTGCTGCCGCCGCGCGCTATGGCGTTCCCAAAATCCGCGCAGGCGTGACGCCCATAAGCCCAGTGCCCCTGTCCGTAGGCTTTGATCAGCACCCCCGGACGTACCCCTTCAAAGAGTTTGGCCTTACATGTAAGGCTTCCGTGTACGCTTTCGATGCGTACCGTTTGCATATTGGCAATGCCATAAAGCTTGGCGGTTTGCGGATTGATCTTGACCACATCTTCGTGCGCCTCATCGCCCGGATCGACATCTTTAAAGGCGTGGTACCACGGCGTGTTGGCGGATCTCGCCTCACGGTTGAGTCTGGAGCGGTGTTCACAAAAGAGCAGCGGATAGGCCTTTTCATCGCCAAAACGTAAAGGCGGCTCATAGTGGGGGATAAAAGCCCGCTCGCCGCGTGCGAGGTAATCCGTCGCTTCCATCACCCCATCGACACCCACGCCGTGCTTGATCGCATGCTCTTCGAGCACCGACCTCAGCGTTTCGCTGTAAAACTCGAACTTTTTGGTTGCGGTCTTAAAGTGCCCCAGACGCGCGCCGTAAGGGTGGCGCTTGGCATTCCATACACCGCGCTTCAAGAGTGCCTCAAAGCTCTCGATGGCATCCCCCGCTTCGGCGCCTTTGGGGCTATAAAGCGGCTGTGTGTAGTGGCGCAAGGCGGCAAGCGCGAACGCTTTTTCATCTTTAAAAGGGCCGCCAAAGCCCTCGTTGTAGTAGCGCCACAGAGCATCAAAACCCTTTTGTGCCAGCTTTTGCGCCAGCAGATAAGGGATCTCCGTCTCATCGGCTTTGGCTTCAAAGAGGGGTGCAACAAGGGGCTTTTGGATGTGCACGTAGCTGTGTAGGTTTTGCTTATTGGCGACAAAGGCGTACTTCTCAAACATGCTGTGCGCCGCAGGCAGTACGATGTCGGCAAACTGTGTGGTCTCGGCAATGTTGGTCGTGATATGGACAAAAAAAGGCAGCTTCGAGAGCGCCGCTTCCCAACGCTCGGCTCCACTGCACGAAAAAGCGTAGTTATTCCAATACCCGATGGCGACCTCTATCGGATAGGGATCACTCTTCAAAATCCCCTCCGCCGCATGGTTGGTCACCACCCCGCCGCCGCTCTTTTTTTTGAGTGCGGGCAGTGCAAGGCTTCCGCGACCGTCGATGATGGGGTGTTTGACCCCCGCTTTGGCGGTCTCATCCATATAGGGCTTATAGTCGGGCGTGGGGTTCAGCGGCACTTTCATGGTCTGTACCACCCCGCCCTCGTGGTCAATCGAACCCACCAGACCATTGAGCGCGTGCGCTCCCATGGCGTTGTATGCGCCGCGTATCTGCATGGAGACACCCGTCGCCACCCATGAGATCGCGCGCGGAGCGGCGTGGGCAAATTCGCGGGCTACGTCGGTGATGCTCTGTGCGTCGATACCGCAGCGTTCAAAAGCCCACTGCGGGGTTTTATCCAGTAGCTCTTCATTCCACCACGCCACCACCCCATAGCTCTCTTTCTCTTCAAAAAGCGCCGCATCCACCCGCTCGCCCTCTTTGAAGCGGCTGAGTCCATCAACAAAATCGCCTACAAAAGGCTTATACCACAGCCCCTCAGAGAGGATCACATGGGCAATGGCGCTCACCAACGCTCCATCTTCCCCGGGGATGACGCTCAGCCAGCGATCGGCCTTAGCCGCGGTGGCGCTGAGGCGCGGATCAATCACGGTCACTTTGGCGCGGTCTCTCACCCTGCCCCATGCGTTGATAAAGTGCGGCACCTGACGGTTTGAAGCGAGCGGATCGACGCCCCAAGAGAGGATATAGCGGGTATGTTCCAGATCAAAATCGCTGTAGTCCCAATCCCCTTCGGTGTAGTACGAAGCGAACTTTTCAGCCTCGGCGCAGATGGAACTGTGCGAGATGGAGTTGGGGCTGCCGATGATTTGCGGCAGGGCTTTGTAGAGGATTTCGTTGAGGTGAGAATAGCGTCCGCGAAAGAGGGCAAAGCGCTCAGGCGTGCCTTTGGCGCGTAGTTCAAGGATTTTATCTGCAATGATCTCCAGCGCCTCATCCCACGAAATAGGGACAAATTTCGGATCAACCCCGCGCTCTTTTTGGGCGTTACTACGGCGCAGCGGCACCTTTACGCGGTCGGGGTCGTACTGCTGTTGGAGTGCGAGATGGGGACGCGGGCAGATGTAGCCGTGGTTGCCCTTACTCTGTGCATTGCCGCGTACCTTGACCACACGTCCGTCAAACACATACGCCTCTACCGCGCACCACGAGGTACACCCCTGACACAGCGTGCTCTCCCACTTGCCCCCAAGCTTGAAGGTGCGGCTTGCTTGCTCCTTGGGCGCACAGCCCACAAAAGCACTCGCGCCCACCAAAGTAACCCCTTGTAAAAATACTCTTCGCTCCATCACAGCCCCTTCATAAACGAGAGTTGACCGGCCAAAATCGCGCCGTATTTGAACATAAATGCTCCGCCAAATTCAAAGAGTGCTGCCAGCACGACCGCGCCGCGAAAAGGTTTACATGTAAGCGTAAAAGGGAGTAGCAAGGAGAGCAAGAGTGCCGCGCCAAAAAGCAAGGAGAGGCCCCAAGAGCCAAACAAAAACGCAAGTACCGCGCGCTCATCAACATGACCGATAAAGAGGGTATAAAACCACACCCCAAGCAGCGCAGCGTAGGCAAAAAGTAGCGCCGATGAGTGTTGATGGTGCGCAGCGCTAAAGCCAGAAGAGAGCTCGATGGCCGCTTTGCCGCTAAGCAAAGAGGAGAGAAACATGACCGCCACCAGCGCCCCATTCCACCCCTCACGCGGCATCGAAGCAGGCAGTAATCCATGATACAGCCCCACCGCCACGGCAAGTACCAGCCCCACAAGCGAGACGATTTTAAAACGTCGGCTTTGCATCTCACCGCGATACACCCACCACGCTACCAAAAGCGCTACATGTACAAATGTGCCTTGTATAAACGCCCCTAGATTCATCATCGACTCAGGGTTAAAATGCAGCAACACGTTAATAAATCGCTCCGGCCGCCCCAGATCAAAAAGCAAAATCAAGAGCCCCAAGACCACCAGTGGCGCTGAGAGATAAAAGCCGCTTCTAATGCGCCGCACATCTGCACCTCTAACGAGCATCACATAGGCAATCATATAACTGCCCGCACCCATGCCCACCAAAAAGAGCGCCAGCACGATCCATTCGTTCCACGGCAAATACCCCATTCATAACCCCTTACATGTAAAGCTATTTGGGAGTGTACCGAATTGAAGATTTCATTTCAATATATCTTGAAATAGTGAAACTAAATCGTAATCAACCTTCAGCTACCGCGCTTCTGCTAAGAATAGGCCGCACGGATTCTTTAAGAAACCAACCTTCCCGATATTCCCCGTCTGGATCAGATTTGAAGCGGTACAAAAGAGAAATCGCGGCCATCAAAAAGCCCTTTGTCGCTCAGCTTGAGTTCGGGAATCACCAACAGTGCCATGAAGGAGAGGGTCATAAACGGGGCATGGAGTGTGGCACCGAGTACCTCTTTGCTGAAACGGTCGATCTGCTTATAACGCGCGGCTACCGTTTCGCCATGCATCATGCTCATGAGTCCGGCTACCTCAAGTGAAAGATGATGCGTCTGGGTGCTGTTGAGAGCGCAGATGCCGCCACGATCCGCAATAACGATGTTGATCGCTTTCATGATGCTTGCGTCATCGCACCCCAGTGCAATAATGTTATGTGAATCGTGTGCGACACTGGATGCTATGGCACCCTCCTTAAGACCAAAACCGCGAATAAAGCCGATGGCCGGTTCGGCCTTGGGTTCGTAGCGGCTCAGTACGACCATTTTCAGCAGATCACGCGAAGGGTCACTGACAAGATTTCCTGCTTGAATCAGTGCGTCTGCTTCAAATGTACGGGTGAGCAGCGAACCGTCAATCGCCTCGATCACCCTAAGCCGTACGCCATCATGAAGCGGCGTTACATGTAAGGCACTTAGCTTTATAGGCTGTGCCAAAAAACGGTTCGGCGGGCTAATGCGTAGATGTTCCAGCAACA
>DZBC01000079.1 GCA_022729835.1 Sulfuricurvum sp.
CTGCAAAAGTAGCGATGCCCCTGTCCCATCAAGCCCGTCGGTGCGGTTCTTGACACTGATTTCCCCACCAATGGCCTCGGCGGCGCTTTTGGCCAAAAAGAGTCCCAGACCTACGCCTGATTTGTTCCCTTGTCGCTTAAATGGGGCGAAGAGGTCGATGCTGTCATCGATACCACACCCTTCATCAATCACTTCAATCAGCAGGCCGTAGTCATGTAGGCTGCTTCGCAGGGTGACGCTTTTGCCCTTGGGTGTGAATTTGAGGGCGTTTTGTAAAAAGTTCTGGATGATCTGCCCCAGCAGTGCGATCTGAAGCGTGGCCATAAAGAGGTTAGGCTCAAAGCTTACATGTAGGCTTTTGCCCTCACTTTGCGCCAATAAGGAGAAGTCCTGCGCTTTTTTTCGTAGCTCTTCGATGACATCTACCTCGCTGGGGGTATCGAGTTGTGCCCCCTCCTGACGACCGATGTTGAGGATATTGCTGACGATTTTATCCATATCGTTGATCGCGTTGTTGCTGATCTTGATCGCTTCAATGTACTCCTCTATGGGGCGTTTTTTGATCAAAGTGACTTGATTTTTTAGCTTCATGACGGCAAGTGGCGTTTTGAGCTCGTGCGCCGCGCCGATGAAGAGCTCTTTTTGGTACTTCACGAAATTTTGAATGCGGCTCATAAGCCGGTTGATGGTTTCACCCAGCGGCTCAAACTCCTCAGGCAGCTCTTCAACGCGGATGGGCCGAATGAGGTGCTCGTTCATATTTGCAAGCCTCTGCGAGAGGGTATTGATCGGAGAGATGAGCATTTTGGAGAGCCCAATCGCGTAGAGGATTACGACTAAAAAGCCGACGGCATTAATAATGAAAATGGAGTTGATGATCTTTGAGAGCAGTTTTTTGGTCGAAGAGATATCGGTTGTGATGCGTAAAAAGCTCTTCTCTTTAGCGTCAAAGGGGTAAATCAGACGCAAATAGATATTTTTGCCTTTTTGAATCTCTTGCAGGTAGGAGTGACCGCTTTGCATATTTTCTAGAGTAATGAGTTCGATACTTAGCCCCAGTACGTTGTCGGCGCTGTTTTGCTGCGCGGTTTCGACAGAGCGAAAAGAGCAGATGTTTTGTGCTACCTGTATCAATGTTTGACGTTTTTCTTCGTAGATCGACTCTGAAATCATGAAGTACAAGGCAGAGGAGAAGATGAAGATCAAGGCCGCAGAAGCGACAACGAGTTGAATCAGAAACTGCCGGCGGATACTCTTTTTAGCGGCCATTGAGTGGCTCCGTGCGTGGAAATGGAGGAGTTTTACCCCGAAAACGGGGCGCTAAAGCAGGATCAAACCTCTTTGGGGAAGCAGAATCGGTAGCCGCGACGGCGTACAGTTTCGATGGTGGTGATGCCTAAAGGTTTATCCATTTTTTGACGGATCTGGTTGATAGCGACCTCAATGACGTTTGGGGTAACGAGCTCGGGTTCTTCCCAGATGGCATCAAGCAGTTGCTCTTTGGAGACGATCTGATCGCGGTGACGGGCGAGATGGGTAAGCACTTCAAAGGGTTTACCTTTGAGTTCGATCTCTTTGTCACGGTAGATGATCTTCTCCTCTTCGGGGTTGATAATCAGGTCGTCGATCTCGATGATATTGCTACCGCCGAAGCGAAGACGGGCTTCGAGACGGGCTACGAGGACATCGAAGTCAAAAGGTTTACGGATGTAGTCATCCGCGCCTGCGCGTAACGCTTCGATTTCACTCTCGTTGTCATCGCGGGCAGAGAGAACAACAATAATAGTTTTGGGTGTTTTGGTTTTGATATCCGGAATGATATCTACCGCGTTGCCATCGGGTAGCATCCAGTCGGTCAAGACCAAATCGTAGTTGCGGATATCGAGATAATATTCGCCGTCTTTCAGGGTTTCGACAACGTCACTTTGATACCCAAACTCTTTGAGTCCTTCGGCAAGAGTTTTGTTTAACGTCACTTCATCTTCGATGATGAGAATACGCATTGATTGTCCTCGGCTGTTAAATTTGCGGGGATTATAGCACAGTTTTAGGTTAATTTAATCTATTTTTCAAGTTTCTTTAAAAAAACATTCAATCTTGTTTAAGGTTCGTAGGTGAAAGTTTCGCTCATTCCAACGCGCGCATTGGGGAGAATATCGGGCTTGGAAATCTTCAGATAGAGTCGTTGCGTAGCGGGAAAAGAGACTTTGAGGCGTTTTGCGAGTGTGCCAATCGCCTCTTCTAGCAATACAAATCGTCCTTCAAGCATAGTGGCTTGAATCAGGGAAGCCGCTTGTGCGTAATCAATAAACGTACCTTGGCTGTAAGCGTAATCCACCTTACATGTAACGATCACTTTTTGAGGTGTAGTGCGCTCGTGCTCCAATAGGCCGATAATTGTCTCGAAGCAGAGTTCTTCAATGTGGATGCGCATCTTAAACGACGCGCTCTTCTTGGCCCTGAAACAGTCGCACGAGGTTGGGAATGTGTTTGTACAGCAGAATCAAGGCGATCAAAACAACTGGTGCATGGGCCATTTCTGGATGCAGAACAAAGCTGGCAATCAAAGCGCCGGCGAGCCCTAGCAAGGAGGAGAGTGAAGAGATGCGGATCGTTTTGGCGGCGATAAACCAGATGCCAAGCGCGATTAGGGTCTCTACTGGGAGCATGTAGATAAGAACACCCAAGCCGGTGGCGACCCCTTTGCCGCCTTCAAACCATAAATAAGGGCTGAAGCAGTGGCCGATCACACTGAGCACTGCCACACCCCAAAGCGCACTCTCGCTTAGGCCCATCATATCGGCAACAAGCAATACGGCGAGTCCCTTGAGTGCATCGAGCGCCAAGGTAGCGGCACCGAGTTTTTTGGCCAGAGCGGGATCTTTCTCTTTGACGACGCGTAAAACGTTGGTGGCGCCGATACTTTTAGAACCCGACTCTTTGATATTGACACCTGCGAAGAGTCGGGCAATAATCAGGCCAAAGGGGATGCCGCCGACAAGGTAGGCGATCAGGTAGAACTGGGCGTTGAGATGAGACAAAAAGTCCATACGGTGGGCCTTGTGAGTGAAAAATTGATCTGCCAGTGTAGCGTCGAGCGGGTTATAAACGGCTAAAAGCGTCGCTTAAAAACCGGCGCTGACCCCTAGCAATAGTTGAAAGTCGCTGTTTTGGGGCGTTTGTCCGCCAGAATCAGCCACAGGACGGTGTAGATAGTTCCATAGCAAGCTTAAATCTAGGTCAATGTTGCCGATGAGACGGCGTGAGAACTGGGTGAGGAGGTGGTGGCGATAACCGCCCGAAGCGACATCCAAAACAGTGAATCGATAATCGAGGCTAAGACCGACGTCATACTCTAGATGGGTGCGCATCAGCGAATCAAACTGAAGTGCCCATGAGCGTCGATAGGGCGAGTTGCCATCTTCGACTGTGCGGTAGTGGGTGCCGATCATTGCGGGGCCGACGGAGAGATCCCATTCAAGCTGTGCATCATCACGCACACCCACACCCACACCCGTGCCCAGGCGCCACTGATAATCGATATTCTGATAGAGGTCGCGGAGGATTTCGCCGGTGATCGGGGTGAGGTAAAACTTGTGGGTCATGTAGAGGTCGAATTTTTGCTTCAGGCGGTGATTATTGACGGTTTCGCGGCTGTTTTGTTCTGAGACCATACCGATGTAGTCGAAGCGTAGACGGGTCTGGGCGCTGCGTCTGGAAAGCGAGGCGATGGCGTTAAAGCCGGCGCTGTCGCTGTTGCCGCCGGTAAGATCGAGTCCTGCCGTCGCTTTGCCGCTCCAGTACTCTACTTCAAGTTCTTTATAGGGTGCAACGGAGACGATGTGTGAACGTGCGACGCGGTGTTGCGCGCGTGGGGTGTGAATAGTCGCGGTGTTGCCATCAAGGGTTAAGGTTCCGTAATACTCATAGGTATAACCCGGCAGGCCTTCGTACCACGCACGTGTGGGGGATTCTGGTCGGGCCTTGAGTGTTACGTTTTGGCGCGTAACGATTTTGCGGATCTGTTCTAAAGAGAGTGAAAGTTGCCCAAGGGTGTAGCTGTTGAACTCAACATTTTCGAGGTACACCGCTTTGAGGGTGCCGCCAATCCATTCGCGTGATTGCAGCTCAATCCAGTCACCCGAGGCCGGCGGCTCGTCGATGGGGTCGGCAAAGAGACACAAAGACCAAAGTGCGGTTAAAAAGAAGCGTCGAAGCATAGAACCCTACTCGTGTAAAAAATGAAGGCATTATACTGACAAAGCAGGGGCAATCAATGGTGAGTCGGATTCGTTTGCGCTATAATCTTGCACATTTGTTACATGTAAGGAGTGCTTTTTGACATCCAACACCAAAGAGCTGCAAGAGCAGATTCGCGCCCTCAAAAGCCGCCTCAGCGTTACCGTCGTCGCCCACTACTATCAGCGCGACGAGGTCTTTGAGATGGGCGACATTACCGGCGATTCGCTGGAGCTGGCCAAGCGCACGCGCGACGACGACGCGGAGTTTGTGATCTTTTGCGGCGTCGGTTTTATGGGCGAGAGTGTGAAGGTGCTCAGCCCGCACAAGCGGGTGTTGATGCCCAAGATCGCCTGCTGCGCGATGGCCAAGATGATCGACGGTGCCTATTTTGATCAATCGGTTGCGACCCTTGAGGCCGCAGGTATTGCCAAAGAGGAGATTTTACCGATCACCTATATCAACTCCAGCGCCGAAGTCAAAGCGAGGGTTGGGCAGATGGGGGGCATGGTCTGCACCAGTGCCAACGCCAAGGTGATCATCGAGCGTGCGATGGGTGAGGGCAAAAAGATCCTCTTTGTACCTGATCGCTGTTTGGGGCAGAATATCGCGCGGGACATGGGGCTTTCAAGCTGCGTTATCGGCTCTGGCAGTGACCCTAAAGCGGCCGATATCCTCTGTTATGATGGCTTTTGTTCGGTGCATCAGCTCTTTAGCGTCGATGATGTGGCCTTTTACCGCAAAAAGTATCCGGGTATTCTCGTCGCCGTGCATCCCGAGTGCGACCCGAGCGTGTGCGAAGCGGCCGATTTTGTCGGCTCGACGTCGCAGCTTATCAAATACATCGGCGCGCTCGATCCCGAACAAAAAGTGGGGGTGGGCACCGAATAAAATCTGGTGAGCCGCATGCGTCCCAAAAACACCTACGTGCTCTCCTCTAGCAAGCCGGAGTGTCCGACGATGAACGAAACGACGCTCGAAGACCTTTATGCCACCTTGCGCTCCATCGAAGCGGGCGCACCGATCAATGAGATACAGCTCAGCGAAGAGACGGCCTACTGGGCGCGTGTGGCGCTTGAGCGGATGATGTCGCTATGATCGAAGCTTTTGTCCGTGAAGCGCTACGCGAAGATCTGGGACGGGGTGATCTTTTTGCGCGGGTGATGCCGACCTCTAGCGCACACGCCAAAATCATCGCCAAAAGCGATGGGGTGCTCTGCGGCGTGCCATATGGCGACGCGCTTGCTCGGATCTCGGGGTTTGCGTTGGCGTGGCAGGTGCGTGAGGGCGAAGCGTTTAAGCAAGGCGCGGTTTTGGCACAGCTTGAGGGCGATGCGCACACATTACTCTCCATTGAGCGCACACTGCTCAACATGATCTTACATGCCAGCTCCATCGCCACGCTTACCCGCCGCTATGTCCAGAAGACCGCGCCTTACGGCGTCAAGCTGCTCGACACCCGCAAGACGCGTCCGCTGCTGCGCGATTTTGAGAAGTACGCCACCCGCATCGGCGGCGCGACCAACCACCGTATGGGACTTGATGATGCGCTGATGATCAAAGATACCCACCTTAAAACCATTGACGATCTTGAAGGCTTTATGCGCCGTGCCAGAGCGCAGATCCCCTTTACATGTAAGATCGAAATCGAAGCGGAGTCTTTTGCGCAGGCAGTGCGGTTTATGGAGCTGGGTGCCGATATCGTGATGCTGGACAACATGACGCCCTCAGAGATTGCTGAGGTCGCGGCCTACCGTAACACCCATCACAAAGGGGTGCTGCTCGAAGCCAGCGGCAATATCACTCTGGAGAATATCGAAAGTTATGCGCAAAGCGGCGTGGATGCGATCAGCACCGGAGCGCTGATTCATCAGGCCAACTGGATCGATCTGTCGATGAAGATGGAGTAGCCTTAGGCTTACATGTAACGCATGGCAGACGATCAGGAAAAGACCGAAGAGCCCACCAGTAAGAAGATTCAAGACGCCAGGATAGACGGTAACGTTCCCAGCAGTCGTGACACGTCTGGGGTGTTTACGCTCTTTGTGGCGATTTTGGTTTTGTTGATGCTCTCAGACTACATGAAAGAGCGGCTTTTTCATCTGACCTACTATCTCTTTGCCTTGCAGGGCCAAAGTGTTGATCGAGAGATGCTCTTTGATCTAACCGTGACCATCATGCAGGAGTTTTTGCTCATGGTGATGCCGCTCACCCTCGCTGTGGCAATTGCCGGGATACTTGGGACGGTGGCGCAGTTTGGCTTCAATTTCACCACCAAACCTCTGGTGCCTAACTTCTCTAAGCTCAATCCGATCAGCGGACTCAAAAACCTTATCTCCATGCAAAAGATTCTAGAAGGGCTCAAGATCACGCTTAAGTCGCTCACAGCGATGGGGATCGGTTTTTGGATCTTCTGGGAGTACATCAAGGAGCTGCCGACGGTAGCCATGTTTAGTATGCAAGATCAACTTGAGTGGGTGCATGAAAAAGAGCTGATCTTGGCGCTGGTGATGCTCTTTATTCTCTTCATCTTTGCGATGATCGATCTGGTGATGGTGCGCCGCCAATACACCGAAAAGCTTAAAATGAGCAAACAAGAGGTTAAAGACGAGATGAAAAACATGGAAGGAGACCCCCATATCAAGGGTAAAATCCGCCAGATTCAGATGCGCGCAGCCCAAAAACGGATGATGTCAAACGTGCCAAGCGCCGACGTGGTCGTCACCAATCCCACCCACTACGCCGTAGCCATCAAATACGACGAAACCAAACACCGCTCCCCGATCGTCATCGCCAAAGGCAAAGACAATATCGCCGTGCAGATCAAGCAGATCGCCAGGGAGCACGGTGTACATATCGTCGAAAACCCACCGCTGGCTAGATCGCTCTACGCCGAAGTGGATCTCGACAAACCGATCCCTGAGAGCCTCTTTGCCGCCGTGGCGGAAGTGTTGGCGTATGTGTATCGGATCAATAAGCGGAAGTTGGGCGCTAGGGAAGTCTCTTGAGCTGATATAACAAGCTGGTTGCGGCGTTTAACAGTGCATCGATCTACGTTCCTTGTTGTCGCAGTTTGATGTAGAAATCGGCTACAATAAATGGTATGAAATACCCTATTGTTTGGCTCATTGTGTTCGTGTTGCTTTCAGGTTGTAGTAGTGATCAACGTGTGTCGCGTTATGTGCCCAAAGGTGAAATGATCGAGACCAAACGTTATGTGGTCGGTATTCATCCCTATTTCAACTCCAAAAAGATGTTTGAGGTCTATGAGCCGATTATTCGACGATTGGAGTTGATAGAGGTTGGTACGCTGTGGGAGCTTGAGACCTCTATCGATTACGCCGAGTATGAACGTAAGCTTTATGAGCGCCGTTTTCACTTCTCGCTACCTAATCCCTATCAGACCATTCAAGCCCTCTCTCGCGGCTATCGTGTTGTGGCGAAGATGAAGCCCGATAGCGTCTTTCGCGGCATTTTCGTGGCGCGTAAATCCTCTGGGCTCAAATCAATTGAGCAGCTTAAGGGCAAAGCGCTAAGCTTTCCCGCGCCGACGGCACTGGCAGCGACCATGATGCCGCTGCTCTTTTTGCATGAGCAGGGACTTGATATTCACCGCGATATTGAGCAGCGCTTTGTGGGGTCGCAATACTCTTCGATTCTCAATGCTTACAGCGGCGATACGATTGCGGGAGCCACTTGGCCGCCGCCTTGGGAAGCGTGGTGTAGGGAACACCCCCAAAAGGCGCAGGAGATGGAGGTGGTTTGGCAGACGCAGCCGCTTGTCAACAACGGCTTTATCGTGCGTGATGATGTGGATCAAGCCGTAGCGGAGAGGGTTGCCCAAGCCCTTGTCGGGCTTGATGCGGTTGCTGAGGGTCGTGCGCTACTTGAGGCTGCAGGGTTTGAGGGGTTTGAGCGCGCTGATAATGCCACGTACGCGCCTGTGTGGGCATTCATGCGTCACTACGAAGAACTCTCACCGCCATGATGATCACCATGCGTAGTCTTAAAACCCGTCTGATTGTCAATGTGATCGCTATTCATGCTGTTTTGATGGGCGCCATCGTGGTGGACACCATGGTGCGTGAAGAGCGTTACATGTACGCGCAGCTCAACTCCAAAGCGCTCGTGCTCTCCAAACTTCTCGCCTCAAATGTTGCGTTGCCGCTGCTCAATCACGACCTGACGGCGCTTGAAGAGCTGATGTCGGGACTTGATGATACCAAAGAGCTTGCCATGCTCTTTGTGCTCTCCCCCGAGGGGCGGGTGCGCGCTTCGACTCCACGGCACTACTTTAACCTCACCCTTACCGATGCCACCAGTCGTGAACTCTTGCGCGAGATACGCTATGCTCATGTGCCGATGATCCTTAAAGTCCATGACGGATACCTTGATGCGATCCATGAAATAATGATCGGAGGGCAAAAGATTGGATATGTACGTTTGATGCTTGATACCGCTTTGGTGCAAGAAGATCTGCGCCACAGTCTTTATAGCGGATTGCTCTATATATTGATCGCCATTATGCTTGGTGCGCTCTTTGCCTATTACACGGTTGATCGTGTCACGGCCGGTTTGGGGCATTTGGCTGAGGCAGCGCGCGCGATCGCTAAGCGGCAGTTTGAGACGAAGTTACCCGAGATCAAAACACACGACGAGCTGGCCGACGTGATCGAGGCGTTTGGGGTGATGAAGCAGACGCTAAGTGAATATCTCGATGCCATTGCGCTACGCGAAGAGCGGCTT
>DZBC01000080.1 GCA_022729835.1 Sulfuricurvum sp.
GCGGATCGGGGTCGGCGTAGATGGGGCGGCCTACGACGATAAAGTCCACCATTGCGGTATGTGCAACGTCAATGGTGGCGACGCGCTGCTGATCGCCCGCGTCTTCACCAAAGGGGCGGATGCCCGGGGTGAGGGTGATGAAGTCTTTACATGTAAGCGCTTTGATCGATGCGCTCTCAAAGGCGCTACAAACGACGCCATCAAGAGCGCTACGGTACGCTTCGAGTGCAAAACGGTCGGCGCTCGCAGCGATGGGGGCGTTATAGACCGCGCTAAAGCCCGCTTCATCAAACGAGGTGAGCGCCGTGACGGCCAGCACCAAGGGGCGCTGCTCATATTTGCCAAGCCGCGCCATCACTTCGCGCATCGCTTTTTCGCCGGCTGAGGCGTGGATGTTGAACATATCGACGCCCAGTTCACAGATCGATTCAGCGGCATCGGCCATGGTGTTGGGGATGTCGTAGAGTTTGAGGTCGAGAAAGATTTTGAAGTTTGGATTGATCAATCGAATCGCATCAAGAAAGGGCTTGCCGTCTCGGATAAAAGAGCGCAGTCCTACCTTGAGCCATACGTTGTGGTGTTGTAGCTGCGTCACAAGCGCGAGATTTTGGCGCATGGTGGGCAGATCAAGAGCGACACAAAGTTGCATGAAGAACCTTTACATGGTATGCCTCATTATAGAATGTTTGTCGTTTCAAAGCTCCTAAACGGCGCTCAATCCAATGGGATTTTGTCTTACAATGTCACACTTAATTCGCTTATCAAAGGTTCCCAAACGATGCAACACACACCAAGGGTTGCCCATCTGGATATTCTGCGTGGATTTTTACTCTTTATGATGTTTCTTGATCATGCACCGGCCTTTTGGAAGCAATACACCTTCGAGCCTTTGGGGTTTGTCTCGGCGGCGGAGGGATTTATCCTGATTTCTGCCTATTTGGTAGGGCAGAAGTTGCGCTCAATCGGCAGCTTTGAGGCGTGGCGTGCGTGGATCGTGAAGCGTAGCAAGAAGCTCTATATCGTCCATTTGATCACATTGCTTTTTGTCTACACCGTCATCAATTGGCTCTCGCAGCTCACGCCTGCTTTTGAGGTCTTTACGTATGGATTGATGGATGGCGGCGCTTTGGCTTATGTGAGCGGCTTGGTGCTGCTGTATCACCCGCCTTATCTGGACATTTTGCCGACTTATATCATGCTACTGATGCTCTCTGTGGGGATGATCGCACTCTCTAGGCGCGTTGGATGGGGCGTGGTGCTGGCTTTGAGCGCTACGGTTTGGGTGGCGTCACAGGCGGGGTTGCTTACATGGCTTGCTGCTGCGTGTGATGGTTATGTGTATCTTCGGCTGGGAATTTTTGATATCTTCTCGTGGCAGTTTTTGTGGTGCGCAGGGCTTTTTTTTAGCATCGGAGGCTATCGCGTGGCACCGACATTGGCGCATCCTCTGAGTTGGGCAGTTATGGTGCTGGCGCTGGTGATGTATGCGTTGCGGGTGCCATACAGCCCTTTCATGATCGATCCGGGAAGCTATGCGTGGCTTTTTGCCAAAAAAGAGCTTGGGCCATTGCGGCTGTTTAACCTCACACTCTTACTCTACTGCCTTTTTCTCTTTTTGCCACAGCTCAAAGCACTCTCTGAACGCATCGCCTTTTTTCGCTATGCAGGGCGACATTCGCTCTATCTACTGGGCTTACATGTAACGATGGCGATGCTCATTGATGGAACAACCTATCACTACGCGCTCTCGAGCCTCTCCGTTTTTGTTTTATTGTGTGTTCAATTCGCTTTGATGGCTTGGTATATTTCATGGGAAGAGCGTCGGCGTTACATGTAGCGCTCGTCCTCCCCTGCGGCGATGTCGAAGTGCAACTGCAGCACCTCTGATGCTTCCATCAGAGATTCGTTGGCGGTGAGGATGCTTTGGTTGGTGTTGAGTAACGAGACAACCGTCTTTTCTGTGATATTGGATCGGCTGATGGCAAGGGTGGTTTCGCGCATGATGCGGCGGTTCTCATCAAGTGCTTTGGCAAAGCGCTCCTGACATCTTTTGGCGTCCCAATCACCGTTCATGTAGTTGACGTAGATCTGCAATCCATAGGCGAGATTGCGGCGGATGGCCTGAAAAATCTCCGTAATAACCGGGTTGTCACTTTGGGCGAAGTCGTCGATATTCTCTTTGCTGTCTTTGAGGATCTTGGCGGCATAGACGCTTTCGCGTACCGATGTGAGTAGGGATTCAAGCTGTTGGCTCTGCTCTTGGGTGAGGTTTTGTTCATTTAGCCGTGCGACAAAACCGGCTATACTGATTTCGATCTCCTTTAGGCTACTGTAGGCTTTATGGTAATCAAATTCAAACAGGGTTTGGTTGGCTTCGATCAGGGCGCGCGCCTCCATTTTTTTGACCAGTAGATCGCCGGGTTTAATGTTGGCGAGCAGTAGGGCAAACTTCATCGTTTTCACAAATAGGTTGCTTACTTCGTTGCGTAGAGCCACGATAGCGGTGTCGGGAGAGTGCGGATCGACGAGGTGGATGTAGCGGGTGGCGACTTGCGCTTTGTGGGTAAACCGATTGTTCAAAAATAAGGCCAAAAAACCGATAAACGGGGAGAGAAGTAAGACGCCCAGTATATTGAAGATGGTATGAAACAGGGCCAGGGCTGTGGTTTGATCGTTGTTTAATGCCAACACGTCCATTAACACGTAGGTTAAAAACGGTAAGAGCATAAAGGCGACAATGGCAGTGATGACATTGAATAGAAGATGGGCCATAGCAACCCGTTTTTTATCAGGAATGCCACCGATGGCGCCTAGCAGTGCAGTGACGGTCGTGCCGATATTCGAACCGATCACCATTGCCGCAGCATGATCAAAAGAGAGGATTTGTGCATACAGCGCACTAAGCACGATGGCCGTTGCCGCAGAGCTAGATTGGATCAGTGCGGTGAGTGCGAAACCGATCAGGAGAAAAACGATAGGCGGATAGGCGCTAAAAGTGCTCAGATCAACCGCCGTAGCGACACCTTCGATGGCGTTTTTCATGATATCCAGACCCAAAAAAAGTAGTCCAAACCCGATGGCGACCTTGGCGCTTCCTAGTATTTTTTTGTTGTTGCCCGCGAGCATCAGCAGCAAGCCACCCGCGCCGATCATTGGCAGAGCAAAGGCTTCGATCTGCACCTTAAAACCCAGTGTCGCCACGATCCATGCCGTGACGGTGGTGCCGACATTGGCGCCGAAAATCACACCGATGCCGGAGTTTAGCGTCATCATCGAGGCGCTGACGAATGAGAGCGTCATCAGGGTCACAACGCTTGAGCTTTGCAGCACCGCTGTAGCGAGCGTACCCGTGAGCAGCGATTTTGGCACGCTTGAGGTGGAGTGCCGCACCCAACTTTTAAACCGAACCCCCGCTGCCTCTTTAATAGAGAGTTCCATGTAGTACATACCAAAGAGAAACATGCCCAGGCCCGAAAGGGCTTCAATGATTATTGTCGTCATGAGCTGGATTATAGCGATAAAAGCGCGTCTTATATGGCTTTTGACGGTGGTGGTCGCTACAATACGTATTCTTGAATCAAGGAGCAAAAATGAGTTCTATCGAAACACTCAAAGAGCGCAGCGGCGGTGTCTGCGAATTGTGCGCAGCAACGCAGGGGCTGGATATATATGATGTATCGCACGCACCGACGCTAGATGATGGCGAAATCGTGATTTGTGCTACATGTAAAGCGCAGTTGGAGGGCGAAGCGCCCCTCGACACCGATCACTGGCGCGTTCTTGGTGATAGCATGTGGAGCGGCGTAGGTGCGGTGCAGGTGATGGCGTATCGAATGCTGCACCGTCTTGAGGCTCAGGAGTGGGCGCGTGGTCTGCTCGAGACCCTCTACGTCGAACCCGAGATCGAATCGTGGGCGCAACAGGGGATGCAGAGTACCCAAGCCAATGAGCCTACGCTTGATAGCAATGGCGTGCTCTTGCAAGGCGGCGACAGCGTGAGCATTATCAAAGACCTTGAAGTCAAAGGTGCGGGATTCACCGCCAAACGCGGTACAGTGGTCAAAAACATCACCCTGACGGACAACCCAGAGCAGATCGAAGGGCGTGTCAACGGCGTGCGCATTGTGCTTCTGAGCAAGTTTCTTAAAAAGATTTAAGCTGTACGTCCCATGGTATACTTCAAGCCATGATGCATATTTTAGGCGATCAGCGACTCACGCTTCTTTCACAGCAAACCAATAAGGCGCTTGAAGCCGCGCTTCGTCATGCTACGCCGCAACAGCGCGTGGAGCTTGAAGCGCAGGGCAACCTTCGCCATCTTATAACCTCACTCTTTACCGAAGCCCAAAGCACCTCTCGATCAACGACCCTGCTTCTGGAGATGCTCAAAAATAGTGCGCTTTTTAAAGAGATGGGCAGTTTTACCGGCGATCTTTCAAAGTTGCTAGAGCATCCCGATGCCAAGGCGCTTCCTGATGCGTTGCGCAAAGCGCTGGAGGCTTTTCGTCACACACTAGAGCGCCCGGACGCCGCGCAGCTCAAAAAGCAGATTGAACACTCAGGTATCTTTCTCGAGGCCAAGCTTGCCCGTGCTTTCGAGCTTGGTGCCGAGACTGTGGTGCGGGATATGAAGGCAGTTTTACTCAAGCTCTCCGCTTCACTTCCAACATTGATGCAAGGCAGTGAAGCGGGTAGGTTGGTGGAAAAGATGCTGTTGCAGATCGAGTATTTTCAGCTTCTCTCTTATCTAGAGCAGGGTAGTGCACTCTATCTTCCTTTTGAGTGGGACGCGCTTGAAGAGGGTCATCTGGTGATTAAAAAAGGCAAGCGCACCTACTGTGATATCTCATTGCAGCTCAAAGAGGTAGGTGCGGTTCGTCTGATTCTTTCACTCTTTGATAAGGACCAAATTACGCTGCATCTCTTTAGTGACAGCGAAGCATTCAAAGAGCGCGTTCGCGGCGCACTCTCACTGCTGCGCGGCGCGTTTGCGTCTGAGGGGCTCTCATTGGCGGAGGTTCGACTCTTTGAGATGCCTAAAGCACCACATGATGTTGAGGTTGTTAGTCCGGGATTCGAGGTGCGGGCATGAGCGAAAAGCAGATCAAAAAAGCGGTCGCGCTACGCTACGACACCGTGCACGAAAATGCTCCGCGTGTGGTTGCCAAAGGCAAAGGCGAAGTGGCTGCGCAGATCATCAAAAGCGCCAAGCTACATGATCTGCCCATCAAAGAGGATGCCGATTTGGTGGAGCTGCTAAGCAAGATCGAACTCGACCGCGAAATTCCCGAAAATTTATACAAAGCAGTGGCGGAGCTTTTTAGCTTTATTTATAAATTGACCAAAAAAATGCCCTAAGCTTTGGTATAGTACGCGCAAATTTAAATTTAGGAGAAGTCATATGAAAAAATGGATTGTAACGCTGTTTTCGTTGCTCTTTTTGTCTTGGAGTGCGGAGGCGTCTTCTTTGACCTCGATGCTGGTGGATCAGCTCGGTGTGAGTGAGAAGCAAGCGAGCGGGGGAGCGGGAAGTTTGCTCAAGTATGCCAAGGGCAATCTGGGCAAAGAGGAGTATGCGCAGGTCGCTTCGGCGATTCCTGATTTAGGGTCGCTGATCGGTGCCGCGCCTAAGAGCGGCGGAGGTCTTGGCGGCATGGCTGCGGGTCTTGGCAATGCTGCGGGTTTGGCTTCGCTTGCATCACAGTTTGGTGCATTAGGGCTTGATTCGGGGATGATCTCGAAGTTTGTACCGA
Organism: Sulfuricurvum sp.; assembly: GCA_022729835.1. Classification (GTDB taxonomy): domain Bacteria; phylum Campylobacterota; class Campylobacteria; order Campylobacterales; family Sulfurimonadaceae; genus JAFGUB01. The sequence continues at coordinate 5,754 of DZBC01000080.1, forward strand.
TTATTTTGGAGTATGTCAAAGGCAGCGGCGGCGAGAGCGTAATGAAACTGCTCGAAGGCGCACTCAAATAGCCTACATGTAAGGCGAGCCGATGAGCATCGGCGACACCTCTTCAAACCCCTCTTTTTCAAGCAATAGCCGCGCTTCAAAGGAAGCGCGTGCGCAGTTGATCACCATCCGCTCGCACCCCAGCACTCTGGCCTGATCACGCAGATAACCCAACATTGCTTTGGCGTAGCCACGAAATCGGTATGATGGATCGGTAATCAGTTCGGAAAGATGCAGATGGGTGCCCAAGCGCAGATCGGTCAGTACACTAAAAAGGGCGCAACATACAAGGGTTTCCCCTTCAAATATGCCCATTATCCGGATGTTTTGGGTACGCATTGCGTAAATGCGTGTCTCAAAACGGTCAAAGTCAAGCTCTGTATGCAAAAGGCGAACCAGCATAAAAGCCGATTCTAGCTCGCTGAGATCCATTTGGCGGATTTGCAAGGGCTGCTCCTTGGCACCCTTACATGTAAGGGTTATCTGAGTTTAGGTGCCAAAACGAAATCGTCTTCGTAATCAAGATAGGTGAACTTGAAAAACTTTTTGCCCAGAAGATCCAGTAACGCGCCGATGCTAAAGAGTGATGTCTGTTTCATAAACACCACTCTAACATCATGCGATTGCCGGATGATGACGATTCGGTCTCAAGGCGGTTACGCGCCGAGTGCTCTGAGCTGCTCCTCGATGGCGGCGATTTTGCTTTGCGCGTCGAATAGCTCTGCGCGGCTCTTCTCAATCACCTGAGGCTGTGCGTTGGCCACAAAGCGCTCGTTTCCGAGCATTCCCTCAAGCTTCTGCGCCTCTTTTTGGCTCTTCTCTAGCTGCTTGGAGAGCCGCGCGATGATGGGGCTAAGGTCGATCGACTCGGTGGGCAGATAGACCTCAACATGCTCGCCGATGTCGCTGATGGCGTTATCGACTTTGTTACATGTAAAGCGTACTTCATCTACTTTGGCGAGCCGCTCGATAAAGGCTTTGGCGAGTGTCTCATTGACCCCTTCGGCTTTGACAAAAGCCAGCGCGATCTTTTGGTTGCCCAGATCAATCAGGGTTTTGGCGCGGCGAATGGAGACGATGGCGTCTTGAATCACCTCAAAAAGACGCTCCTCTGTTTCGCGGCGCTTGGTTTTGTGCGGGTAGGGCAGAATCATAATCGAGCCTGCTCCCTCTTCGAGCGCCGATCCCGAGAGCTCATGGTAGAGAAACTCGCTGATAAAGGGCATAAAGGGGTGCAGCAGTTTCATGGCGTCTTTGAAGATGGCGCCAAGCTCGATGATGGACTCTTTGGAGGCTTTGGAGAGCTCGATTCCCCAGTCGCAAAACTCGCTCCACAAGAAGCGATACAGCAGCGTCGCGGCGTCGTTGAAACGGTAGCTCTCCAGTGCTTCGCGGACGTTTTGGGTGGCGACGTTGAGGCGCGAGAGCATGTACTTGCCCAGCGGTGTTTCGACGCAAAAGCCATTAAGATCGGGAAACTGCGAGGCGTTGAGCAATAGAAACTTCGAGGCGTTGAAGAGCTTGTTGGTAAAGTTGCGGCTCTGCTCTAGTTTGTCGCGGCTTAGACGGATATCGCGTCCTTGCGCTGCGAGGCTGGCTAGGGTAAAGCGCAGCGCATCGGCGCTGTACTCTTCGATCATCTCCAGCGGATCGATGACGTTACCTCGTGATTTGCTCATCTTTTGGCCGTGCTCGTCGCGCACCAGTGCGTGCAGATAGATGTCCTTAAAGGGCAGCTCACCCACAAGGTGCTCGCCCATCATCATCATCCGCGCCACCCAGAAAAAGAGGATGTCAAAGCCGGTGATCATGAGGCTGTTGGGATAAAAGGCGCACATATCCTCACTGCCGTAGTGCTCGCTTGAGGCTCCGTCGTTGCCCCAGCCCAGCGTCGAGAAGGGCCAAAGTGCGGAGCTAAACCAGGTGTCGAGCACATCGGGGTCTTGCACAAAAGCGTGCGAGGCGCATTTGGGGCAGGATGCGGGGTGCTCGTCGCGGCTGGCCCACTCATGGCCGCAGTCGTCGCAGTAAAAGACGGGGATACGATGGCCCCACCAGAGCTGGCGCGAGATACACCAGTCGCGCAGATCGCCCATCCATGCGTTGTAGCTGTTGATCCAGTGCGGCGGGAAGAAGTGCGCGTGGCCTTCGTTGGTCTTTTGGATCGACTTTTTGGCCACTTCGCTGCGTACGAACCACTGGCGTGAGATGTAGGGCTCGACGATGTTGCGGCAGCGGTAGCAGGTGCCGACTTGGTGGGTGTGCGGTTCGATCTTCTCGATAAATCCGGCCGCTTCGAGCGCGGCGACGATCTTGGGACGCGCCTCTAGGCGCTCAAGGCCTTTGAAGCTTCCGGCGTAGTCATTGAGGATGCCCGATTCGTCAAAAACGGTGATGAACTCAAGATCGTGGCGCTTGCCCACTTCATAGTCATTCGGATCGTGCGCGGGGGTCACTTTGACCACGCCGGTTCCAAAGCCCATATCAACGTGCGCATCGGCGATGACGGGAATTTCACGTTCGGTTAGCGGCAGGCGTACGCTATGGCCGATGAGGTGGGTGTAGCGTTCATCTTCAGGGTGCACCATCACCGCCGTGTCGCCAAAATAGGTCTCGGGACGGGTGGTGGCGACGGTGATATGGCCGCCGCTGCTCAGAGGATAGCGGATATGATAGAGCGCTCCTTGTTTCTCTTCGTACTCGACCTCGATATCCGAGAGTGCGCCGTCGTGGGTACACCAGTTGACCATGTAGTTGCCCCGAACAATGATCCCCTCATTGTAGAGATGCACAAAAGCTTCGCGGACCGAGTTTTTGAGCCCTTCATCCATTGTGAAGCGTTCGCGGCTCCATGCCGGAGAGACCCCAAGGCGGCGCATTTGGCCCACAATCGTGCCGCCGCTGTGGGCTTTCCACTTCCAGACGCGCTCCAAAAAGGCTTCGCGTCCCAGCGCCTCTTTGGTGCTTCCCTCGGCAAGCAGTTGTTTCTCGACGACGTTTTGGGTCGCGATACCGGCGTGGTCGGTGCCCGGTTGCCATAGGGTCTTGTAGCCATCCATCCGTTTAAAGCGGGTGATGATGTCAATGAGGGTGTGGTTGAAGGCGTGGCCGATGTGCAGGCTGCCGGTGACGTTGGGGGGTGGAAGCATGATGGCAAAGTGTGCGCC
>DZBC01000081.1:0-370 GCA_022729835.1 Sulfuricurvum sp.
GGGTGGCCGGATCAAAACGTCACGGGTGGCCGGATGGGTGCGTTTTTTGCAGGCAAGAGATATTCGCCCATGCGGCGGTTGAGTACGAGCTGATAGATCGCCGCTTGCACCGAGGGAGGCGCGGCGTTTAGCTCATCGAGAAACAAGATGCCCTGTGAGTTTGGGTCTTTTGGGAAAAAGACGGGCGGCATCCAGACGGTCTGATCGTTTTTGATCGCTGGTACGCCGCGCAGATCGACAGGGTCGAGCTGCGAGAGCCGCACATCGATCAGCTCCAGATTGTGACGCTTTGCCACATCAGCGACGATGTAGGATTTGCCGATGCCGGGGCTGCCGTGGATAAAGAGCGGCGTATCGGTGGCGATCAGGG
>DZBC01000081.1:470-8958 GCA_022729835.1 Sulfuricurvum sp.
TGTAGAGATGGGTGTAGAGATGGGTGTAGAGATGGGTGTAGAGATGGGTGTAGAGATGGGTGTAGAGTTCGGCGGTAGAGATTGAGGGACTCTTCACGCGCTCATCTCCGCAACCCTACATGTAAAGCAGGTGGCTTGATCGTTACATGTAACGCAGGCCGGAGCTACGGCATTGATCTCATCGTAGAGAAATTTCTTCCAGAGCTTCTCTTTGGGCTTTTGCACGGCGAGGGTGGGAAAGTTACGGCTCATAAAACGCCCCATTTCACTGCGGCTTTTGAAGCCCAAATCTTGGTAGAGGTGGTTCATCGCCAATGACGTTCTAGCGACATGAGGGGCTAAAACGTGGGCGGCGTAACCGTTGATCGCGTGAGAACGCAGGAGATCGCGCATCGCTTCGTAGAGATGTTCTTCATACATGACTTCGACCTTTGGTTAAGTTGCCGAAGGATTTGCACCTTGCGTTCTAGGATAAATCACTGTGTTGTGAAATCAGGTAAAACTGGTCTTTGAGGCGGTTGAGCTGCTTGATGATTAGGTCTTCATGCTCGACTGAGAGGCGGTAGTGCTGCGCCATAAAGTCGTACATCTTGTCGATGTCGGTGTAGATTTGCTTGAGTAGATTCTCTTTGATTTTGTCCTGTACGCTCACGAAGACTCCTTTGAGCCTTCAAGTGCAAGGTTTATTCTATACGCTGACCGCGGTAGTAGTTGACCCCTTTTGGTGCGCTACGGGGACTTTGGATGGGTTTGTACGGTGTCTGTGCGGGTGCCAACATTGATTCAAACTCTGATTCTGGGGCGGCGAGAAGGTAGCTTTCGAGTTGACGCAGACGCGATATTAGAGCATCGGAGCGCTCAATGAGTGTTTGGTAATAGCGCTGCGCCAATTGTAGCTCGTAGCTTGAAGCCTTTTTGCCGAGTCCAAACAGCCCTTGAAGTAAACCGCCATCCTTGTGCAAAATATGGTAGATTTGGAGGTAGTGATCGTAGCATTCGGTATGTATTGCGGTAATCTCGTCGATCATACGTTTGGATGAGGTGCTGTATAGCATCATTGCTTTATCAAATAACCATGTACCAAATTCGCTTTCGGTTTGATTGAGCGGCAAAGCGGCTTGATTGATGCCGCTGGTCATTAGTTTGATCTGGTTGATCCATTTGATGTGTTGGGTGCGTGCGTGTCTAAAGTGCTGGACGAACTCTGTTTTGGCAGACATGGGCGTGCTCCTCGTTTTTGGCGCATTGTAGCACCCACGGTGGTCGCACCAAGAGCGTTTGTGGCTAATTTTTGACCATATTTTTTGTTTTATCCGCAAGCTCTGCTTGTTTTAAGCGCAATAAATTTTCAAAATCGTCACGCTTCATCGGACGGTAGTAGTAATAGCCCTGAATGGCGTCGATGTCGTGCGCGCGTAAAAAGTCGAGTTCCGCTTCGTACTCGACACCCTCCGCCAAAGCGGAGATGCCCAACGCTTTGGCGAGGGTGATGATGGCGGTAACGACGGCGCGGCCTTTGGGATCGTCTATGACCTTACGGATGAATGATCGATCGATCTTAAGCTTGTCGATGGGCAGTTGGGTGAGATAGGAGAGCGAGGAGTAGCCGGTGCCGAAATCATCAAGCGCAATAGCGTAGCCGCGTGCCTTGATGGCACGCAGCATCTCGACCGTTTTTTCGGGGTACTCCAGCACGATACTTTCGGTGATTTCAAGCTCAAAGGAGGTGCTATCGGCACCGAAGTCTTGCATAATCGTATCAAGCATCGTTAAAAAATCGGCCTGCATCAGTTGTCGGGCAGAGACGTTGAGTGCGATTTTGCCCTGATAGAGCCCAAGTCGCTGCCACTCCAGAGCGTCTTGTACGCCCTGTCGAATGACGTAAGCGCCTAGATCGTAGATCAGACCACTCTCTTCGGCAATAGGAATGAAGCGCGAAGGGGGCATCTGCGCTTCGTTTCCGCTCCAGCGCAGTAGTGCTTCAGCGCCGATGACGGAGCCGTCGCGTGGGTTGATCTGGGGCTGATAGTAGAGGCTAAATCCGCCATATTTCAAAGCGATTTTGAGTTGTGCGGCGATGGTCGTGTTTTCGACGGCTTTGTTGGTAAAGAGCGGTTCGTAGAAGCTATGGGTGTTCTTGCCTCTATGTTTGGCATCAAACATGGCCGAATCAGCGTTGCGTAGCAGCGCTTGGGCGTCTTGGGCATCGTCGGGGAAGCGGGCGATACCGATGCTCAGCGTCACCGAGAGGTCGATTTCATCGATTCTAAAAGGAGCGCTAAGACACTCGCGCAGATGCCGTAGCGCTTCGTGCGTGCGCTCTAGCCCATAAGCGGCATCTAGAATCATGGCAAATTCATCACCCCCGGTGCGCACCAAATGGGCCTCTTTGCCGAAGGTGTCTTCAAGCAGCTTGGCCACCGCGACGATCACTTTGTCGCCTAAGCGGTGGCCGTAGGAGTCGTTGATGTGTTTGAAGTTGTCCATATCGAGCATCAGCAACATAAAGGCATCGCGTCTTTGTGTCAGTATATCGAGCCGCTCGATCATACTAAGTCGGTTGGGGAGCTGGGTCAGTAGATCATGGTGGGCCAGATGCTCAAAGCGCTCTTTGGCCCGGCGAATCTCTTCGTAAATTTGGCGCTCTTTGAGTGCCCTTACATGTAAGAAACGGTAGCTCAGGGCATAGAGCAGCACACCGGTAACGACGACAAAGAACCACCCTTTATTGGTCTGCATGCGCAAAAAATCTTCATGAGTGTTCCCCAAAGCAGCGACCAGCGTATCGGAAAAATAGATCCACAGCAACCCAAAGGCGATATAGATCAGGGCGATCTTTAGAGCACCTTCTAGGGTGTTGCGGTCATGTGGCAGCATGGGGTTCCTTTCAGCAATCCAAACATTATACCGCTTAAAATCCGAAACTCACAGAGATGAAACAGTTATAATGGCGCACATGAATTCAAAGCCCCTAGAAGTTCTCAAGTCCCGATTCGGGCATAACGGCTTTCGTCCTTTGCAAGAGGAGGCGATCAACGCGATTGTCAGTGGACGTGATCTGCTCATGATCCTGCCCACGGGCGGAGGCAAGTCGCTGTGCTATCAGCTCCCCACGCTGCTCATGGGCGGCACTACGGTTGTCGTCTCGCCGCTGCTTGCACTGATGCACGATCAGGTGACGGCGCTGCGCGCAGCGGGGATGAAGGCACAGATGCTCTCATCGATGCAAGATCAGCGCGAAAGTGCGCAGATCATCGGCGCTCTGCTCGAAGGCGCACTGGAGTTTCTCTACCTCTCTCCCGAGCGGCTCAACACCGACGCCATGCGCACACTGCTGCGGCGCGTGAGGGTCAATTTTTTTGTGCTTGATGAGGCGCACTGTATCAGCGAGTGGGGGCATGAGTTTCGCGCCGATTACCGTGAGCTTTCGCAGCTACGAGCGCACTTTCCCCAGATCCCCATTGCGGCTTTTACCGCCACCGCCACCGATACGGTGCGCCATGATATCGTCGACCATCTCGCACTTAGCGATCCGCTGATTTTGCGCGGGAAGCTCTATCGCCCCAATCTTTTCATTACATGTAAGCACCGCATCGGTGATGGGGATGAGCAGCTCGTCGCCTTTCTCAAAGCGCGTAAAGATCAAAGCGGCATCGTCTATGCCCTCTCGCGCAAAAGCACCGAACGCATCGCGCAGATGCTGATGCGCAAGGGCTTTGAGGCGCAGGCTTATCATGCGGGGCTTGAAGCGCGTCTGCGCAATGAGATTTACCGCGCGTTTGTACACGATGAGACCCGCATCATCGTTGCCACCATCGCTTTTGGGATGGGGATCGACAAATCCAACATCCGCTTTGTCGTGCATTCTGCCTTGCCCAAGACGCTGGAGAACTACTATCAAGAGATCGGACGCTCAGGGCGCGATGGAGATGATTCGGAGGTGGTGGCGCTCTTTGGTGCAAGCGACGTGATCGCGCAAAAGCGTTTTATCGAACCGCTTGAAGCTGGGGCGTACCGCGATCATCTGCTCTCCAAGCTCGACTCCATGAGCCGTTTCGCCGCGCAAGAAGGGTGTCGTCATCAGGCCTTGGCGCGTTATTTCGGCGATACCATCGAGCCGTGCGGCGCACACTGCGACAACTGCACCGACACAAGCCGCACCAAGCGCGACATCACCCGCGAAGCGCAGATGTTTCTCTCCGCGCTCTATCGCTGCGGCGCACGCTTTGGCAAAAACTACCTCATCGACGTGCTGCTGGGTTCTAAAGAGAAGCGTCTGCTTGAAAACGGTCATGATAGCCTCTCGGTGTATGGTATCGGCAAGGCGTGGCATAAGAAGCAGTGGATGGTGCTCTTTGAGCGCTTGCTGGAGCTTGAGGCCTTACATGTAGGGGAGTTTCAGGTGCTCTCGCTTACGCCCATAGGCGAGTCCATTTTGCGCGGCAAGCAGAGCGTAGAGATTCGATCCGAGCGGCTTGAGCTCAAAGCAAGTGTCGCCAAAAAAGCGCCCCCCTCTGGCGAATACAACGAGCATGTCTTTGATGCCCTGCGTACGCTACGGCGTGAATTGGCACTACGCTATGGCGTGCCGCCTTATGTTATCTTTAGCGACAAAACGCTTAAAGAACTCTCTTTGACACTGCCGCAAAATGAGGCGCAAATGCTTCAAATCGGTGGTATCGGCGCGGTTAAGTTTGAGCGCTATGGAGGAGATTTTCTAGCGGTGTGTCGGCGCTTTGCTACAGAGTGACGACGCGGTTGCGCCCTTCGCTCTTGGCTTTATAAAGTGCTTTGTCGGCCATACGAAAGAGCGTTTCAATACTCATGTCACGGGCTAACTGGCTGACGCCAATGCTCACACTATGCGCTCCCGTCGCGCCAAAATCATGCAAGGCAATGCGCTGTCGGAGCTTTTGCGCGAGTACAGTGGCCTGAGCGGCGTCGGTATGCGGAGAGACGATGAGAAACTCCTCCCCGCCCCATCTGCCCACCGAATCGGAGCGGCGCACCTCTTCGCGCATCAGCGTTGCCATCTCAACGAGCACCGCATCACCGGCCTGATGACCGTAGGTGTCGTTGATCTTCTTAAAGTGATCGATATCGACGAGTAAGACGCTAAGTGCAAAACCGTAGCGCACCGCGCGCTCATACTCCTCTTGGATGAGCGTGTCGAGCTTTAGTCGGTTGTAGATTCCTGTCAGTGCGTCGGTTTGGGAGAGGCGCTCGATCATCTTCTTCTCGTCGATCAGCTCATAAAATGCGATATATCCCCCAAGAAACCCACTCTCTTGATACTCCGGCGAGATCGTGACACTGTACCAGTTGGTGCCTTCTACGAAATTACGGTTTTCGATTTCGGTTGAAAACTCCATCCCACGCAGCAAAGTTTCCCAGAGGCGTATGTAGAGCTCCGGAGGTGTCTGTGGGTGGCGCAGAATGCTCACCTTTTGGCCGATCAGCATCTCTTTTTTGCAACGTGCGTAGTGGCAGTAGCGCTCGCTCGCCTCTAGGATAATCCCCTCTTTGCTGGTCTTGATATAGGCGATGTAGCGATCAATGATGTCCAGTCGGCGGCGGCTTTCAAAGAGTGCTTTGGAGAGCGCACTGCGGAGCATTAAGGTCTTGAGGTGGTTTTCGATGCGTACCTGAAGCTCCTCTTTGTTAAACGGTTTGGTGATGTAGTCCACGGCGCCGAGCGCGAAGCCGCGTTTGATCGCTTCACTCTCACCTTTGGCCGTCAGAAAAATAAAGGGAATATCCTGGGTAGTTGGGTCGCTGCGTAAGCGTGAAGCCACTTCATAGCCGTCGATCTCCGCCATGTGGATATCGAGCAAAACCAGATCCGGCTGGTTTTTGGCGATGCTATCGAGTGCTTTGGCACCGCTTGTGGCAATGCGAATCTCGTAGCGATCCCGCAATAACTCTGCGAGTAGCGTAATATTGAGCGGTTCGTCATCGACGATCAACAAAGCAGGCTTGCTCATGGTTGCCCTTGTATTTTTGCTTCGAGCAGACGACGGGCCTGGGCATAATCGAAGCGGGAGAGCGCAGAGCGAAGCGCAGCGGCATAAGACGCATCAAGCCCGGCGCAGAGGGTGTCGATCTGTTCGGGTTCAATATAGCGATCCTCATCCATGTGGGTCAACAGCTCTTGGATCAGCGCTATAGAGGACGGCGTGCTAGGGTGAAATGGGGTAGCAGCGGGGGCGATGCGGTCGATACGCTCGATCAATCCACGTAGGGTATGGAGCATTAATGCCAGAAGGGGCGATAGTTGATCTTTATCTACGCTTTCGATCCTGATGCACTGCGCGCGGAGTTCGCGCATACGCAAGTTGGCACTGATGCCTTTGAGACTGTGGATGGCCCGCTCAAAAGCCTCACTTGCGGGATCAAGGGCGTAGATGCGCTCTTCGAAATCTGCGTAGCCGGAGGCAAATTCGTGCATTAAAGAGATCACTTTATCACGCCTCAGACCCAGACCCTGTAGCGCCTGCGTATCTACCCCCTCTAAAATGATCGGTGCTTCTGTGGCGCTTGGCGCATCAGATGGGCTTGGGGGCACGCTACTGAGATAGCGCGTCAAAACCGCCTTGAGCGCTTCAAGATCGATGGGCTTGGCTAGATGGTCATTCATCCCCGCCTCTTTGGTTCTTTGTCGGTCACGCTCCATCACGGCGGCGCTGAGGGCAACGATAGGGGTTTGGGTATCAAAGGCGCGAATGGCGCGGCTCGCTTCGAATCCGTCCATGATCGGCATCTGAATGTCCATCAAGATTAGATCAAAATGGTGGTCACGGACTTTTTCAAGCGCCTCTTTGCCGTTGAGTGCTAGGGTGACGTTGAGGCCAAAGCGCTCCAGATTTTCTCGTGCAACTTGGCGGTTGATCTCGTGGTCTTCTACGAGCAACACCACACCTGAGGCATGAAACTTTGGTGCTTCGTACATTGTGAACCCGCTAGAGGGCAAAAGTTCCAGTGCTTCGAGCAGGTCAGAGGGGGTGAAGGGTTTTTTAAGCATCTGTTCGATCCATACCCCTTCGCGGTGGGCAACGCTGAGGAGTTCGAGCTTGTTGGCAAAGGCGCTTACCATGATGACATTGCCCATCGCCTCGCCCAAAGTGGCGCGCAGACGGCGGATGGTTTCGATACCATCGATTCCAGGCATCTTCCAGTCGATGAAGTAGTAGGCAAAGCGGGTGCGTTGCGCCTCTATGAGTGCTGCTTCACCGCTGTTACATGTATGTACTTCTGCCCCAAACGATTCAAGCATTTCGCGCAGCACACGACAACTGATCGCATCATCATCGACTACCAGCACGCGCATCCCACGCAGTGTTGCAAGGGTGCGCGGATCATCGTTTTTGCAGCGCAAAGCTACATCAAACGCAAAGGTGCTCCCCTCTCCTTCGAGACTGTGTACTTCGATGCTCCCACCCATCAACTCCACCAGTTGTTTGCAGATCGCCAAACCCAAGCCAGTGCCGCCGTATATTCGGGTGTTGGAGGTGTCGGCTTGGTGAAACGGGGTGAAAAGCATCTGCTGCTGCAGGGAACTCATGCCGATACCGCTGTCTTTGACCGTGAACTGTAGGCGTACCCGATCTCCGTCATGCGCCACTGGGCAGACGCGCAAGACGACGTCGCCTTGGCGGGTGAATTTGATTGCATTGCCGACGAGATTGTTGAGCACCTGTGTTAGCCGCAGCGGATCGCCGATGAGGGTGCCTTTGAGCGCAGTATCAACCAAGAAGTGTAGACCGATACTTTTTTCAAATGCTTTGTAGCCAAAGAGATCAGAGATATTGCGCAGCAGGTCGTCTAGCCGAAACTCGACTGCTTCGATATCCAGCCGCCCTGCCTCGATTTTGGAGTAGTCAAGAATGTCATTGATCACATTCAAAAGCGCTCTAGAAGAGGTTTGCGCTTTGAGCAGATAGTCGCGCTGTTGGTCGCTTAGGTTGGTTTTGAGGGCCAGTTCAGTTAGGCCGATGATGCCGCCTAGCGGGGTGCGGATCTCGTGGCTCATGTTGGCCAGAAACTCGCTTTTGGCGCGGTTGGCCGCTTCGGAGCGCTCTTTGGCCACGATCAGCTCCGCTTTGAGTTTTTCGCGCTCCGTGATATCTTGCACCGTACCTTGAGCGCGAATCGGGGTGAAGTTGTCGCTATAGATTGTTTCACCGCGCTCCCAAACGTATTTGACCCGACCATCGCTCATCAGCAGTCGATGCTCGATACTATAAGGTAGGTGCTTGGCGACCGATTCGGCAAATGCCTCGTTGACGCGTGCTACGTCCTCGGGGTGAATGGCGCTCAAAAAGCCCTCGTAGGAGGGTTTAAAGTGCACGGGATCGATTTCGAAAATGCGGTAGATCTCATCTGACCAACTCAGCGCGTTACTGTGCAGATCGAGCGTCCAGCTTCCGATGGAGGCGAGGCGCTGCGCTTCGCTCAGCTCAGCTCATGTTCGCTGCGCTGTAGAATTTCG